>PKDH01000035.1 GCA_002863045.1 Legionella sp. | reverse complement strand
TTAAAAGATAATGTTATTAAAAGCAGCCCTAGAAAGTACCGCATTGCCTCATCCTTGCATGAAAATTGCTTCAATCATAAGAGTATTTAAAAAAGAATACAAATAACTATCTTGCAGAATAGACCGTTGTTAGTTGATAATACTGGGCTGTTTTTCATTTATAATTGCTTAAATCATGACCATAAGAACCATTCTTTATTTACCTGATGAAAGGCTGCGGCGCGTCTCAACACCTGTTAAAGTTTTTGATAATGACCTACAAACACTCATTGATGACATGTTTGAAACCATGTATGACGCCAAAGGTGTGGGGTTAGCCGCGCCACAAATCGGTATTAATCTGCGCTTATCAGTCATGGATATTAGCGGTGATAAAACCGATCAAATTGTGTTAATAAACCCGGTGATCTTAGAGCAAATTGGGGTTGAAACTTTCCAAGAGGGGTGTTTATCCGTACCAAGCGCTTATTATGCCGTTAAGCGTGCGCATAAAATACGTGTACAAGCTTATGACCGACACAATCAATTATTTGAGCGTACCGGTGAGGGTTTGTTTGCTGAATGCGTACAACATGAAATAGACCATTTAGATGGTAAATTATTCATTGACTTACTTTCGCCACTTAAACGTGATATGGCACGGCGTAAACTTGAAAAATTCAAGCGCAGTCGTTTATGAAAAAGCCGTTATCGGTGGTTTTTGCTGGCACCCCTGAGTTCGGTCTGCCATGCCTTGAGGCTTTGTTAAAATCCAACCATCATCTTAAAGCCGTTTATACCCAACCTGACCGAGGTGCTGGCCGTGGTCGGCGGTTACAAGTATCAGCAGTAAAAAAATGGGCAGAACAACATCTGCTACCTGTTTACCAACCGTTAAACTTTAAAGACCCCACCACCATTCAAACACTAAAAGCGCTTGCTCCTGATGTGATGGTGGTCATTGCCTATGGTTTAATTTTACCGCAAGCGGTTCTTGATATTCCCCGGTTTGGTTGTATTAATGTGCATGCATCACTGCTGCCGCGCTGGCGGGGTGCCTCGCCCATTCAGCAGGCCATTTTACATAACGATGCCACCTCAGGTATCACCATTATGCAAATGGATGCTGGCATGGATACAGGTGCTGTGATTGCGACCACAAGCTATGCTTTAGCGCCATTTGAAACGGCAGCTTCTTTGAGTGAAAAGTTAGCCACACTCGCCGCACCATTACTAATGGATGTATTAGATACTTATGCCTTAGCAGGTAAGGTCAGTTTAACCATGCAAGATCATGCCAAAGCAACCCTTGCTAAAAAAATCCACAAACAAGATGGTCAAATTAATTGGCACAATGCTGCATCGGTGATTGCGCAACAAATCAAAGCTTATAATCCTTGGCCGATTGCTTATACCACCTGGATGAATACACCGCTGCGTATTTATCGTGCGCTGGTGGTTGAATCAATGGCAGATACCAATAAAACGCCGGGTACAGTCTTGGCTGTGAGTCGCGAAGGTATTGTGGTGGCCACAGGCCAGCATGCTCTTTGTCTGACAGATTTACAATTACCTGGAGGTAAACCACTTAAAGTAACCGACTGGCTTAATTCAAATCGACCCATCATCGAACAAGGACAGTGCTTGGTATGAAAAATGAGCGGTTAGAAGCCTTTAAAATATTACAAGCGGTGGTTCATAATCAAAAATCTTTAACTCATGCGCTAAAAGCGCAACCGATTACGCCCTTAATTCAAGCGCTAAGCTTTGGAGTGTGTCGTTATTTTTTTCGTTTACAAAGTATCATCAATCATTTGGTCAAAAAACCGCCTGAGGCTGATGTAGCGCTTGTATTGATGATGGGTCTGTTTCAATTATTATATTTAGATAAACCTGAATATGCTGTGGTGCGTGAAACCGTTGAGTTAACCAAGCTGATACGCAAAACCTGGGCTGGTGGGCTTATCAATGCGGTGTTGCGTAATTTTTGTCGTAAACGTCATGCATTACTTGCAACCTTAAATTTGGACAAAGCGTTTAATCATAACCATCCAGCCTGGCTTATTGAGGGCTTGCAACAAGACTGGCCTTATAACTGGCAAGATATTTTAAAAGCCAATGATACACATCCGCCTTTTAGTGTGCGAGTTAATCTAAACAAAACAACAAAGTCCGCTTATCTTGCTTTACTACAACAACATCATCTTCCGGCCGAAGCGCATCAATATTCATCTACAGGTGTGCGGCTTCTTGTGCCTTGCGCTGTGGATAAATTGCCAGGTTTTGCCGAAGGCTTGGTATCTGTACAAGATGAGGCTGCACAACGTGCTGTACCATTACTTAATTTAACAGCTGATTTGCGGATATTGGATGTAGGGTGTGCGCCTGGTGGCAAGCTTGGTCATATATTAGAAACTATGCCTGGTGCGCAATGTATTGGTTTAGATGTGGATAAAACACGTTTAGAGCGTGTTACTGCAAATCTTACACGCCTAAATCTACACACCTCACTCATTTGTGCCGATGCTTGTGATATTGAAAGTTGGTGGGATAAAACACCATTTGATCGTATTTTGCTAGATGCGCCATGCTCAGCCACAGGTGTCATCAGACGTCATCCTGATATTAAGCTACTACGCACGCCCCTAGATGTTGCAAAAGTTGTGGCGCTACAAGCACGTCTTTTAACTAATATATGGCAAACATTGCGACCTGGTGGGCGTTTAGTTTATGCGACTTGCTCGGTGTTAAATGATGAAAATGCGCGGCAAATTCAACAATTTTTAAGCCATCACGCTGATGCGCGCTGTCTACCTATTGCTGAGCACCAATCCTCAGTCTATGGCCTACAATTATTGCCAAAGCCTGATGGTGGTGATGGCTTTTTTTATAGCGTCTTAGAAAAAGCATGCTAGTGCCGCAATTGCTCGCACTTGAATGCTTGGAGCCTGGATACTACCAACCACGCCGACACTTTGATGAACAAGCTTTAGCCCAGCTTGCGCAGTCAATTGCACAACATGGTTTACTTGAGCCTTTGATTGTGCGGGAGAAAAGTAGTCATCGCTATGAGATTATAGCCGGTGAAAGGCGTTGGCGTGCCGCTAAATTGGCCAACCTTCACACCATTGCTTGTTTAATTGGGCAATATAGCGATAAACAAGCAGCCTCGCTGGCGTTGGTTGAAAATTTACAGCGTCAAAATTTAAATGTTATTGAAGAAGCACACGCTTATCATAGGCTGCGTCAAGAGTTTGACTTGCAACAAGATGACATAGCACAAATGGTGGGTAAATCACGCAGCCACATTGCCAATCTTTTAAGATTATTAACGCTTGAATCAGAGGTGCAAACGGCACTTATAAAACAACAAATTACACTAGGACATGCACGTTTATTGGTCAACATGCCGGCCAGTCAGCAGCACTACTTTCTAGCTGAAATTCGACAAAAAGGGTGGTCAGTGCGGGTCATTGAGCAAAAAGCCCGAGCCTGGCATAAATGCATTAAAAAAGATAAACACGAAGCATGTATTGATAGAGCGCATTTAGCCCATTGCCTAGCAGTACAAGTCAATGCGCCTGTGCATATCAGGCAAGACGAACACCAAGCTTCAGGCTGGCTTGAAATTAAGTTTTTTGATGAAGAAACACTGATAGGCCTTCTTGAACGTTTGGGCTTACGTTATGATGATGAATACGTCTATTAAGGATAAGCGGCATGAAGCCACTCAAAATAGGGATTATTTGTCTGCTAAGTACAGCAATTGCGCAAGCGGATATTACTCAAGATGCCAATCATCTGATTGATCAAATTGACCCACACCTTAATATTGGTGTTGAAATTAAAGATTTAACCACGCATCAATATTTATACAAGCGGCATGCTCAAAACAGCTTTATTCCGGCAAGTAACATGAAGCTTTTTTCAACTGCGGCGGCTTTACTTGCCCTAGGTCCTGATTATCATTTCACCAACAAGCTTACAACTGATGCCACAAATTGGGATAAGCATGAATTAAAAGGACATCTTTATGTGCATCTCTCGGGTGATCCGTCATTTAGCAGCGCGCGTCTAGCCGCAATGATAAATAGCTTAAAGCAGCAGTCCATTCAATCAATACAAGGCGATGTGGTGCTGGTAAGTCGCTATCAGAACATCAGCCCTTATGCTCCTGGCGGTATGACAGAAGATTTACCCTTTGGCTATGGTGCACCTATTGCACCCCTTGTATTAGACCACAATCGTTTTATGTTAACAGTTAACCCAAATGATACAGCAGGTAAACCGGCGATTCTTGAAACATCCCATCAAACCCAACAGCACATGCTTATTAATAAAGTAATAACTAAAAAAGACGCTAAAAATTGTCACATTCATTTTACGATAGATGCGACACAAGCATTAGTTCTTAATGGCTGTATTGGTTTAACTGAGCATGCTTTGGTTCAAGAGTTGGCGGTGCGAACCCCCTTGCTCTATACCCAGAAGGTGTTAAAACATCTGTTACAAGAGGCAGGTATTGCGCTGAAAGGTCATATTATTTTAGGACAAGCACCCCACCAAACGCTGTTACTTAGCCAAGATAAATCACCTTCTATAGCTCAACTCATCGCTAAAACCCTAAAACACTCTGATAATTTATATGCTGATAGTTTATTTTTGCATACGGCTGATAAGCTTTCAGGCAGGCCACTTAATTGGGAGAAAGCACAACAGGTTATAAAACCTTTTCTACATGTGCAAACAGGCATTGATTTAAATTCCGCAATATTAAGCGATGGCTCAGGGTTATCGCGCTACGACTTGTTAACCCCCGATCAAACCGTCCAATTATTAACATTTTTATATCAACGCTTTCCAATCGCTTATGAATATATCGCCGCGCTTCCTGTATCAGGGCGTGATGGCACACTGCAAAAACGCCTTAAAAAACCAACACAGCTTGGTTTGGTACGTGCTAAAACCGGTACCATGAAAGGCATTACCAGCTTATCAGGCTACCTTTTTACCGCAAATAACCATATCATGGCTTTTGCAATTTATATGAATAACACGCCACAAACTAAGCCTGCAGTTACTGGGCGATATCGTTATTTGGCTGATGCCTTATGCGCTAAAATTTTGCAAGCATCCCAAGCATCGCATGGCGTATCAAATTCATTATTATCTTTTCAAGCATCCTCTACTGGCCAAAAAGTACAAAAGAAAGCTATGAAATGGCGTGCGCTTGAAAAGGCTTTAAGGATTGCTTTAAAAACGCAGGCAGTAAGTATTTTATTTCGTGCTGATGAACTGGTGCTACAAGACAGGCAACATGATAAACAACAGGTATTAAACGTATTAACCAAGCTTGCGGAAACCTATCCATTTGCTATTGCTGTAACGACTGATAAACCGCAGAGAATTAACGGTCAATCAACCGTAGTATGGGCAAAAACAACTAAGATATCGCAACCTATACAACGCCTTTGGTATCTCAAACCGCAAGCATCAATCTAGCGGTTTTAAGCGTTTTCAACAGTATAAGCACGGGCACCTGCACCTTTCAGTTGACCATTGGCGCCAATTAAATAGCTTTCCCGAATTGGGCGGTTATCAAACCAGCATTCTAAAATTTCACGCGTACCTGCTGCATAACGCGCCTGAGCGGATAAACTGGTACCGGCAATATGGGGGGTCATGCCATGGTTTTTCATATAACGCCAGGGATGATCGATGGGTGCAGGTTGTGGGTACCACACATCACCCGCATAACCGGCTAAATGACCGGTGTTGCAAGCATCAGCAATCGCCTTTTCATCACAAATTTGCGCACGCGCGGTGTTAACAATATAAGTACCTTTTTTCAGTGTTTGAATAAACTCTTTATTAATTAAGTGTTTGGTTTCAGGATGTAGCGGCACATTAATTGTCAAAATATCACACAAAGGCGCCATCTGATTTAAATTAGCGTGATAGGTTAGATTAAGCGCTTGCTCTACGGCTTTGGGCAAGCGATGTTTATCGGTGTAATGCAGTTTGACATCAAAGCCTTGTAGACGTTTCATCACCGCTAAGCCAATTCGACCTGCCCCCAAAGAGCCTATGGTCATGCCTTCAATATCATAAGATTGCTGTACACAATCAGCAATATTCCAGCCACCATCAAGCACAGTCTGATGGCTTGGCAAATAATTACGCACCAAGCTTAACATTAACATGACCGCATGTTCTGCCACACTGATGCTATTAGAGTAGGTTACTTCAGTGATGGTGATGTTCTTACGCAAAGCGTGAGTAATATCAATATGATCAGAGCCGATGCCAGCGGTAATGATAAGCCCAAGTTTTTTTGCTTTATCAAGCCGCCTTGCATCTAAATAAGCTGGCCAGAAGGGCTGTGAGATAACAATATCGGCGTCGGGTAAAGCGCGTTCAAATTCAGAGTCTTCACCGTCTTTATCAGCGGTTACGATAAAGGTATGATTTTGCTCAGCTAAAAAGGACTTAAGTCCCAGCCCACCTTCTAAGTGCCCTAATAAATCACCAGGTACAAAATCAATATTTTTGGGGCAGGGCAGACTTTGACCATCAGGATATTGCGTAATATCAGGTAAACTCGCCCGTTTAGCAGTTGAGTTAGGTTGTTTTGGGTCATCGTATAATACGCATAAAACAGTTGCCATTGAGTTCTCCTGTTTGTAATGAATCCTGAAGTTTTATCTTAGGTTATTTTCTAAGCGCTCACAACGCCAAGTTTAGAGGTTGGCGTAGCAGCTGATAAAAGGTAATAAAAGATCAACAAGAATCTAAACTTTACATAATGTACTATAATTAATACATTGCAGCGTAGGCAGTGTATGCAGGTTGTGCATGGTAAGTCATCATTCCTTTTTTCAAACCAGCATAGCCATTGAATCTTTGGCTGAGGTTGGTCACCCGTTATTAGATGGGGTGTTATTTAGTTGGAGTATCAAACAACTGTGTGTGCCTTTATCACCCGTAGCACCTTATTTTCTACGTATAGAAAATAACCTTACCAGTCCCAAGCGTTTTTTTCACCGCGGTTTGGGTCATATTCGCTTATTATTTCCACCAAATGCCCAGCGGGCTTACTACATATGGTTATCGACTGATATTTATGCAAACAAAACACTGACTGTTTCTCATCTAAATCAGCTTGAGCAAATACTCGATAATATTATTCCTGCGACAGAAAAAAACACCGAAGCGTATGGTATTTTGAGTGCTTTTTATCACAGTATGGTGCATGAGGTCGATGATTTGTATCTGATTAATACCATTTTTGACTTAACATTACCTGATTATCAACATCAAACAATAAGCGCTCTCTTACTTAATAAAAAATCAGTGAAGCAGATGTTAAGTTGTGTGGTAGCAGAATCGGAACTCACCCATTTGGGCGTCGCACCTTATCATTTGGTGCCCATCATTTTAGCCATTTACAGCGCATCTTCGTGGCGACATCGACATCAACCAGCAGCGTTAAAAAAATGTCTATATCTTCTACAAAACACGCTGCAATTAGCTTATACACCCCTAACTTTGACAAAAATATTAGAGACGGTGTTAGGTGTGGCTAATCGTCAAATAGGGTATTACGGTTACGCTTCATTGCTAGAATTTCATAAAAAAATCTTGGCCTTAATGCAAGAAGCGCATCCTTTTTTATTAACACAAACTGTGCCGTTAAATGAGTGGCATGCTCGTGATAGGTTTTTGCAAATACTTCAAACTAAACTTTTAAACTTATCATCAAGGTCCGAAGCACTTTTTTATAGTTTGGATGATAAAGACGCGCGTATAGCGCTATTTAATCAGCATGCCAAAAAGCTTATCGCACAAGAAGTGTATGTCAATCAGCTTTTGATCACTGCGTTAAAAATACATCAAGCTTGTCTTAAACAAAATCTTCAACTTACCCAGTGGCTGGCTCAGTTTAAACCTTATGCCTATGATGAACATTTAAATGATATACCGCCTGAGGTTGCAACGCTTTTAAAACATATGTCCAAATCTATATATTTGCCTGAACTTAAATTAACGCTTGATTTACCAAGTTATAAAACAATCGTTTTTTTATTAAAAATTTTTAAACCTCAAACGCTTATCAATGATTTACCTCAAGAAATGAATATTTTAACTTATCTTGAGCAAACGCTTGGTCACACCACGCTACCACGTTTTTAATTTTGTGGTATACTCGCGTATCGCATAATAATTATGCAATTACCTTGCTAAATTATGTTTTTGATTGATTATTTTTCCAGTATTACTACTACGCAATCAGCTTTATTCCATGCTTTTTTGACGAATGTTCAAGCTCGTCATGTGGCTATGGGTGCGCTGCCTTATCCGTATGATGTTTTATTAACCCAACCTTTAATGACGCAAAACCTGGAAGATTTTTATCAATCTACTTGTGAAATGAAAGTACTTAAAACCCATTTTGATAAAAATCAACGTCTTTATGCCAGAGCCATTACGCTTAATGTCGCGCAAAATGCCTTACGGGTTCAATCTTTGCACCCTAAAAAAGCATGCACTGTGCAAGTCGCGTTTATTGTGATGAATGTTGAGCAATTATCTGCTCAAGCCTGGCAAGATGTTATGGCTGAAAACAAACCATTTGGAGTTATTCTGCGTGATAGTGGTTTAAAAACCATCAGTCAAAATTGTCTTTTTTATGCTCTAATACCCACTCATTCATTAAGTAAATTGTTGCAGTGTTCTGCTGACAAAATACTGTATGCTCGCGCACATACGTTGGTTCGACAAGATAATCAACAATGGCTGGCTCAAGTGGTTGAAATTTTATCAGGACATTTAAGTCGTTATCATTCTTAAATTTTTAGATTTATTAGGTTAAAACATGAAAGATTTTACAATTGTGAGTTTTTATAAATTTGTGACACTCAGTGATTTGGCGGCTAAAAAAGTTATGTTGCTTAAAGCCATGCAACAGCAAAATATTACCGGTACGATTATTTTAGCCACTGAGGGTTTAAACGGCAGTTTTTGTGGAACAAGCATACAAATTGACCACCTTATGGCGTTATTACGCGAGTGTTGCGCGCCCACGGCACTTTCTTTTTTTGAAACATACAGTGCGTTTAATCCTTTTCAAAAAGCCAAAGTAAAATTACGCCATGAAATTGTGACATTAGGAGCTTCTGACGTGCAGCCTCAAGCACAAACAGGCAAGCATCTTAACCCAAATGAGTGGAATGAGTTATTACAAGACCCTGAGGTGGTCGTCATTGATACGCGTAACGATTATGAAGTGCAGTTAGGTACATTTACCGGCGCGATTAATCCCAATACAGCTAATTTTAGAGATTTTCCAGCCTATGTATCTAAACATTTAGACGATAAAAAGCATAAAAAAATTGCGATGTTTTGCACAGGTGGCATTCGTTGTGAGAAATCAACCGCTTATTTAATGCAACAGGGGTTTGATAAAGTGTATCAGCTTGATGGAGGAATTTTAAATTATTTAAAAGTGATGCCCATCGAGCAGTCTAGATGGCAGGGCGATTGTTTTGTTTTCGATGAAAGGGTTGCGGTGGATGCAAAACTTAACCCATTGACGCCTGGCACCATCGATAAAGAATGGAAAAATAATTGCCGTAAACAGCAAGAAAAAGATAATTAAACTCATGAAAATAAAAGCCTAAGACCCAAATGACGATATCAAAAGAAGTAAGATATGGTCTGCTTCTAGCCGTTTTACTGATAAGCATAGGGTTAATTATCAGTTTATTTGCTTTGCTTGGTTTTTTAAACCCGGGGTTATTTCTTGCAATAATAAGCACAATGTACCATATGCTTATTTGGCCTTTGACGTTTCCTATAACAGGTATTAGTTATCTCTTAGCCAAAACAGGTTTATATTTATATCTAAATCATATCGAAAAAGAGAAAAGCTTAGCGCAAAAAACTTCAGAAGCTTTGTTTATCTCAGGTAATTTTATCTTAAGTTTAACCGGTTATAGTTTATGGATAGCCACCATGGGCGTCATGACGCCCTGGATTTCAGGTATCTTATTATCAACGTATATTCTTGAAGTCATCAAAGAAAGTTATCATTTGCAGCGAGAATTACGTGCTTATCAACATCTGCAAAAAGATGTGTATGATGAGCAACATATCCGCGCCTTGTACATTTGTCGCAAACACAAGCACACGGCTATTATCAAAGCCATAGGCGCTTTGGTGTTTTTAAGTATTGTGATTGGACTTAATTTTTTGCCACCGAATGTATTATTAAGTATTAGTATTACAAGTTTGATGTTTAGTTTATTTTTAGTGCAACGTTTGATCATACAAATTAATAATAAAATTCAAATGCGTGGTTTAGAAGAGCAGTTAAGATCACTAAAAATCGAAGCCGCCAAAAATATCCCAGAGTCTCAACCAGAAAATACTTGTATGCGCACTCAATCGTTAACTGACATACACAAATTAATGTCTCAAGAATCTATACCCAATTATTCAGCTTTTTTTGCACCTAAAAGGCCTGATACCGTATCTGATGCTGTTCAAACAAAAGATAATGGTTTTTACATCTAATAAAAGGAGATAACAATGCGTACTTGGTTTATGTTATTGATAATAACAATCGGTAGTTTAAGTTTAATCGTTAATGAAGCCTCAGCAAAACGCTTTGGTGGAGGGCGTAGTTTTGGCACTTATCGCACCGCTAAAAGTTATCAAACGCCATTTAAGAAAAATACGTTCAATCGTGCTAAATCTAATGCCACTAAAAGTCGTTGGGGTGGTTTATTGGGTGGTTTACTGATTGGCAGCCTATTAACCAGTTTATTCATGGGACACGGTATAGGGCAGGGCTTATTCAGTTGGTTAATTATCGGTGTCTTGGCAGCTTTTATAATCAGTTGGCTCAAGCGGCGCATGCAACCGCAATTTAATACAGCAAACGGCTATCATCAAGCGTCTGCCGATTCAGTAAAATCAGATAGCTTAAATTTCAATGCGTTTACCCATTTAAATCAAACAGCATCCAATATCGATTTTGATGAAGAAGCTTTTTTACGACAAGCAAAGGTAACATTTATACGTTTACAAAAAGCTTATGATGATAAAAATTTAACTGATATTCAGCAATTTACCTCACCAAGCGTATTTGCAGAAATTAAAATACAATTTAGTGAACGCGAACAAGGCATCAATCAAACGGATGTACAACAACTAAATGCCCAGATGCGCGGTTATCCATCCACTGATAACGACGAAGTTGCAAGTGTCACTTTTTCAGGGATTATTAAAGAAGAAAATAACCCTGCTGAATCTTTCGAAGAAACCTGGCATTTCAAACAAGCACCTCATTCCAACGAGTGGCTTGTAGAGGGCATCCAGCAAAAAAGTAATTGGTAGAAATAATAAGGGTGAATTTTCACCCTTATTAAGATAGACAAGATATTTAAAAAAATTTGTGACAGGGAAAAACTTCAATAATTTGTTCATTTCTAGTTATGATATAAGAAAAAGTAATCATCAATTTTTTTTTAAGTTCAATCTGTAGTATATTTTTTGGAATACCTGAGTATTCGTAATATTGTTCGAGTACTTCCGGTAAAATAAAAACAAACTGTTCTTTTAGAGTGGATGGTTTATATAAAATAAGATCTTGAGCATCTAGAGAAAATTTTTTATCTCCAGATACTACCTTCATCTTTAACCAGTCAAAAAATTCCGGAAGAATATTTTTAAAAGGTTTTTTTTTAGAAAAAGTAATTGTTGATTGGTAGTTTATATTATGGAATGTAATTTTACTTAATTTATTTTTATAAATAGGTAAATTATTTTTTTTGTTTTGAATCATTGTATTTTCCATATTAATTTAAGCACATACATGTTATTTGATAATAATTATTCTAATAACGAATAATTATTATCAATATTACAATATTTGTCAATTTTAAAATAATTTTTTAGTTAAGTATTAATTTTTATGCATGATTCTTTTCTTATTTGTATTGGCTTGGAAAAATTTTTAGATAAAAATATATCTAAATTAGAATATAGTTCTTCCGACTGCTATAGAATTCAGCGAGCTTGTAACATTTTAAATATTGCTTATAAATCAAATATTTTATTAAACGAACAGGCTACTAAATTAAATATTTTTCATTCATTGACGAATCTAGATAAAGATATAAAAAATTTATATCTTTATATTTCAAGCCATGGCGCACGTGTTGATGGCCAGACATATGTGTATTCCTACGAAACTAAATCAGACGATCTGACAGTTACTGCTATTTTATTAGATAACTTATTGAATTTTTTAAATGATCTTGTTGTTGAAAAAATTACCGTTGTTATAGATGCTTGTAAAATCAAATTAGCAAGAAAAATAAATGATAAAATAACGTTCTTTTGTTCTAAAAAAGATTTAAATTTTGAAAATACTTTACATCGACAAAGTTTGTTTACCAAAGGATTCATTAAATATTTATCTAAATTTGCGTTAAATCGTTTTGATTCTACTAAATCACTTAAATATCAAAAAATCAGACAAGATTTATTGGTTATTTCACAATCGTATGAACTTATTTATGTTTATGGTCCTTCGGGATTGGGAAAAAGTTATTTTTTAAAACAAATAGAACAACAAGAAGATAATACCTTTTATATATCGGTACCTAAGATAGATAGTATAAATTATAATATTGTACTTACTTTATTAAGTGAAAAATTAACACTATCTTATGAGAATAAATTTTATAATGCTATTGATGCTGATCCTGAACGTCATATTCAATTTTATATGCATATTAGGCCATATAGTTTAATTATAATTGATCATGTTGATCATCTCGATAAAGAAAATACTTTTAGATTATCTCAATTTTTCGATAAAATTATGTGCAATAAAATAATTATTTCAAGAAAAATTAATCCTAATATAAAAAAAGAACAACATTATTGTTTTCCAAAATTAACTAAGCAAGATATTCAAGAATGTATCGGTAATTTTGCATTTTCAGATAAATTAGCTAATTTAAAAAGTATATATTTAAAGAGCAATTATATCGATCTATTAAACGATATCTATCAACATAAAGAAATAAATTACCAAGAGCAAACAACTTATAGTAAATCAGATGTACAAAATATTTATCATGCTATTGCTATTACTGGTGGTTTTATAAATAAAGAATTATTCTCACAAATTTTTTTGTTGAATCCTAAAATCATTCCTTTATTAATAAATAAAGGGTTAATTATTGAAAATGACTCATTTTTTTATCCGCATGATACGGTATATAAATTATGCGGAACGGGAAATAATTATGATATTTTGAAAAATAATGCGCTTTATTATTGGAAAAAAGAGATTATATCTCATTGCTTTACTCATAATAAGGCTTTACAAAGTTATATTCTTTTACTAAAAACATTCGATTATAAGCTAAACAATAGCGATACAAATTTTTATATAAAACTTATATTCTTGCTTAAAGGAAGGCAATACACCTATTATTTAATTATTTTGTATAACTATTTTTTAAAAAAATCTCCAGAATTACCTTTGCTATTAGCAATATGTGAATCCCTCATTGAAATTGGTAAATTTGATGAGGTAGATAAGTTAATTTCTTTATCATGTGAAGAATATAATGAATTATCCGCATTATTGATTGAAACTTTATGGTGGAAAGGTCATTTCCACGAATGTATTCAAGCTGCAAATAATTTTTTAAGAAATCAAAAACAAGCGAATGTATTATGCTCACGAGGAATTGCCTATTTTTTTCTAGGCTTGTGGGATAAATCTTCTTCAGATCTGAAACAAGTTATTAAAATAACTTCAAATTCTGCACCCAAACAACAATATCTATCTTACTGTGTACTAGCGACCACACAAGGAATTAGGGGAACCGATTTTTTTTCAAGCGTTAAAAATTTTATATCAGCAATAAATATTGCTAAAAAAGAAGGAAAACTATCATGGCTTGCTTTGATTTATGGAAATATTGGTGAAATATTATGGAAATCAGAATTTTTTGAAGAATCTTTGGATATTTTAACAATAGCAAAACACTTAGCGTATTTAACAGATAATGATGCTTTGTTATTAGAAATTAACCGAAATCTATTGCATGCATATCACAAAAATAAGCAGCATATTTCTTTTGTAGATAAATTAAACGAGTTTAGTGAAAGTTTAAATTATACCTCAGACACGTATGTCAAAATGCAGATAATCAATACTTTAATTACGCATTATGTATTTATTAAAAATAATAATTACAAACACTTAATCATTGAGGCCATTAAATTAACTAGGAATAATAAAGAGTATTATATATATACATTATCTAACTTAGCTATTATTAGATTAGTCGAGAAAAATTTTTATCTAGCGTGTAAGACAATGACAGACGCTCTAAAATTATGTATGAAAGGCCAAAATTGGTTAGCCTTAAAACAATGTTTAGATGATTGGGATACAACGTTAGAAGTTTACCAATTCAGTCATCTTTCGACACAATTAATCTTTCAAAAATGGCATCTAATACTTCAAAAAGAGCTTTTACCCAATGTTCATTATCTTGCCGGCCTATACACATTTCTTCGACAGATTTAAAAATTGTTGTAGCTAGATGTACCTTTACTTTAGGATCTGCGTGCATGTTATATTTAGAACAAAACAAATCTAATTTTTCATAAATAGTTGGAATTAATCCGATGGTTTTACCATACGATGATTGCTCAGATAAAGTTTGTTCAATACTAGTAATATTTTTTTCAGAAAGTAAATCGGTCATCGGGACATGTAAAACTTTAGATATCTTATTTAACATATCTACAGTTATTTGAGTTTCTCCGCGTTCTATTCTGCCAACACGTTGATAATCGATTCCTACTTTATCAGCTAAGGCATGCAACGACATACCTTTTGCTCTTCGAAGATCTCGTAGTTTTAATAAGATGCTGTTATCGACAGGTTCATCTGACATAATTTATCCTTTAATTCTGATACGGAAGCATTAAATTGAGAAGGATCTTCAAAAAAGGGATAACGCCCCACGTTTTTTAATACTATTTTTTTAAAATATTGATTGAAACTCTTTTTATAATGTTATTTAAAGATTTTTTCCAGCCTTTATATGTAAAAGAAATTGGCTTTAACATAATAATTGATTTTAAATGAATAGGATGCTTTTTATGAAATAATGTATGTATCTTACCATTCTATTATATCCCTTTACATAAACATTCTATTGGGGGCTCCATGGCTAGGTAAATAGCCATGTTATTTTATCCTTTATAGCCTACTGTGCTAACAGGTGACCGATGTACTCAGACCCATTATCGTAACAGATATTCAAAAGCTTACCCCGAATAAACGATAGCTTCGTTTGTTTTGAAGCTGATCATGCATTAGGTGTCATCAACCAGCATTAATTGATGGCATCTAGTACTGCTAATACATTTGATTTTGCCCTTATTAACCATTTTTTGGTTTTTATCCGCAAATTTAATGCAGATACATTCTTTAATGTTTTGTATACGGGCCGGGCGTTACCAATGATTTGACTAATACATTGAATCCAGCGTATGCGATTTGTATCAGCTGATTCTTTAAAAATTGTGCCATCCGACAAAAGATCCCTCACCCTCGCTACGTTCGAATTCGGGATGAAGTGGTGGGGTCTTACTTCATTTTTTATAATTATGTATCTGCTATTTAATACTGCTTGATGAAGTAATCACCTAAAACATCACCGTTTACCAGAAGACTTTTTTTTATCGATTAATTTGCTTAATATTTGCTCAACAACAAACGTTAGAATGGTGAGCTTTGTGGTGCCTTTTAAATTATTTTTTTTACCTAATATCAGTTTCATAATAAAACTTGCTAATTTAACCCGCATCAAATTACGCAGAAATAAGCCAAACATATGAATGCTCCTATAAGGATGATTATGTTAAGTGTAACAAATTTTTAGCTATTTAGTTTACCGATAAATCGATAGGGTAAAAACTACTAATTCTATGACGTCTCGTTATAATATCAAGCCAATCTCTTTTACTAAATAATATGATGGAACAATTCATAGATTTAATTTTGCACCTAGATAATCATTTGATGCAATTAGCCGCATTGCATCGCTATGAAGTATATGGTTTGCTGTTTTTAGTCATTTTTTGTGAAACAGGTCTGATTATTACCCCCTTTTTACCAGGTGACTCGCTGTTGTTTTTTGCTGGAAGCTTAACGGCTAAATATACTCACTCATTAAATATAACCAGCTTGATGGGAATCCTCATTCTTGCTTCTTTTTTAGGCAATCAAGTGAATTATACATTGGGACGAATGCTTGGGTTTCGTATTTTTACTCGGCCTGATTCCACATTGTTTAATAAAAAATATCTCAAACATGCGCATGATTTTTATAAGCGTTATGGTGGTAAAGCACTTATTTTGGCGCGTTTTATTCCAATTGTACGCACTTTTGCGCCTTTTGTTGCCGGTATTGGCAATATGAAACAGTCTCATTTCGTCTTATATAATTTATTAGGCGCATGCTTGTGGATAGGTGCTATGACCAGTTGCGGCTATTGGTTTGGTCAATTACCTATGGTTCAACAGCACTTCTCGTTAGTGATGTATGGCATTATTATTCTAACTATTTTGCCCATGCTGTTTAAATTGTGGCGTTGGGATAAAAGTGTGGATAATTAAATTATCTCATCTTCTAAGGCCCAAATTTTGGTATCAAGCGGCTCAGTAAAACTTGTTGAAACAAGTTGTTGTTCAAGCTGTTTGAATTCCCAAAGCTTTTTATCCATTAACTGACTAGGTTTCACCGCTTGTAAACTGTGCAATAAATTACTAGGAATTTTAGGATTATCAAGGGTCAACTGCTCAATTAATTGCGCAATTTTTTGACGTGCTAAATTCGCTTGTGAGCCGCAAAGCGTGCAAGGAATGATAGGGTAGGCTTGTTCTTTAGCATAGGTAATGATGTCTTTTTCTTGAACATAGCACAAAGGGCGAATAACAATATGCTGCTTATCGTCACTTAATAATTTAGGCGGCATAGAGCGAACTTCACCGTTATAAAACATTGACATAAGCAGCGTGCGAATTAAATCATCACGATGATGCCCTAGCGCTACCTTGGTAAACCCATGCTCTTTAGCGTACCGATAGATAATGCCGCGACGCAGCCTTGAGCATAGAGAGCAATAAGTTTTACCAGCAGGAATTTTTTCTTTAACAATGCTGTAAGTATCACGTGTTAAAATTTCATAAGCAATATTGCGTGCTTGAAGCCAAGCATGCAGTTGACTATCGTCCCAACCTGGCTGGGCTTGGTCAAGAGTGAACGCAAAAATATCGAACTTATGGTTCGAGCGTTGTTGTAAAAGATGCAAAATGGTTAAAAGCGTAAAAGAATCTTTACCACCTGATAAACATACCATCACCCGATCGCCTTTTTGAATCATGTTAAAATCAGCAATGGCTTTACCGGTATAATGTAATAATTTTTTTTCAACAGTACTTAAAGAAGACATAATTCATCCGAGGTTAATCATTAAAAAGCGCAATGATGCTTATTTGGTCATGGCGGGTGCGGTGAAAGATTTGTTGATGCGAAGGGTTTTAAGCCACGCGTTGACTTCGGCTAAATCATCGACATTCAAAGTGCCTGCTAAGTATTTTAAATTAAGCATGGCATAAATAAGATTATATTGGTCAAGGGCTAATTCTCGTTGTGATTCAAACAAACGCTGTTGCGCATTGACCACATCAACCATGGTGCGCGTACCCACTTGAAACTGTGCTTCGGTGCTGCTTACGGTATTAATTCGAGAGATAACAGTTTGCCTATCCGCTCGAACTTTACTAATGCCATCAACAATATTATTAAAAGCGATTCGGCTGTTAACAATCACATCACGATAAGTGGCTTCTAATTGTTCACTTTGAGTTTGATAATTAAATTGTGCTTGCCTGGTTTGTGATTCGACTAAGCCACCTTGAAAAACTGGAAAATTAAGTGCGATTGCGACATTGGCAGAGCTTTGTTGACTTGGAATAAAAAAAGACCCGCTATTGACCTGGTTATGGGTTTGAGTGCCGGTACCTTGTAACGCAAGGGTTGGCCAACCGCTGGTAGATTGTACTTTAATATTGTCACGAGCAGCTTGTAGATTGTATTTCGCTGCATAAAATTGATAATTT
>PKDH01000029.1 GCA_002863045.1 Legionella sp. | reverse complement strand
GAGTTAGCCAACAATACCCCAAGTGTGGCCAATGTGTCAGCGTATGCTGATATCGTGCGCGAGAAGTCAGTGCAAAGGCAGCTGATTCAAATTGCCGGAGATATTGCCGATGCTGCTTATAACCCAGATGGGCGCGAGGTGTCTGAATTACTTGATTTAGCAGAAGCGAAAGTTTTTGCCATTGCCGAGCAAACTCAGCACGATGGCGGTCCACAAGCCATTAAATCGGTATTGGTGCGTGCGGTTGAAAAAATTGATGCGCTTTATCACAGTGGTCAGCTTATTACAGGCCTTGAAACTGGCTTAACCGACTTAGATAGCATGACCTCAGGTTTACAACCTGCTGATTTAATTATTGTTGCTGGCAGGCCTTCAATGGGTAAAACCACCTTGGTCATGAACATGGCAGAACATGCAGCAATTAGTAGTCGTAAACCTGTACTCGTATTTTCAATGGAAATGCCCGCAGACTCTTTGGCCATGCGCATGATGTCATCTTTAGGGCGCATCGACCAACATAACATTCGCACGGGTAAATTAGATGATGATGACTGGCCACGCGTGACTTCAGCAGTGCATATGTTGTCAGAAGCGCCCCTTTTTATAGATGATACCCCAGGCTTAAGTCCGGCAGAGATGCGCGCACGTGCCAGGCGTTTGGCCAAAGAGCATGGTCAATTGGGTTTAATTGTGGTCGATTACCTACAGTTAATGAAAGTACCAGGTTTTAAAGCTGAGAATCGTACAGCCGAGATTTCTGAAATTTCAAGAAGCTTAAAATCACTAGCCAAAGAACTTGGCGTGCCGGTGGTAGCACTTTCTCAGCTTAATCGCAGCCTCGAGCAGCGCCAAGATAAGCGTCCGGTGATGTCAGACTTACGTGAATCAGGCGCCATTGAGCAAGATGCTGATATCATTTGCTTTATCTACCGTGATGAGGTTTATCATGAAGATTCACCAGATAAAGGCATGGCTGAAATTATTATTGCTAAACAAAGAAATGGCCCTATTGGCAAGGTTAAAGTTACTTTTCTTGGGCGTTACACACGTTTTGAAAACCTAAGTACCACCTATCAAGAAGGAGTTCATTGAGTTTATGGCGCGACCAACGCGAATCAAGATAGATACTCAGGCTTTGCTGCATAATTTAACCTGCATTAAGCGCCAGGCGCCTCGCCAGGCAGTTATCGCCATGATAAAAGCCAATGCTTATGGTTGCGGAATCCTTGAAGCTGCCCGCACACTTGAGCCCCATGTTGAAGGATTTGGGGTGGCCTGTATTGAAGAGGCGTTGGTGATTCGCCAGGCAGGCATACAAAAACGCTGTGTATTATTTGGGGGGGTGTTTACTCCAGATGAATACCCATTGCTGGCTAAATATCGCCTTGATTGCGTCATTCATCAGCCTTATCAATTGACCTGGCTTTGTCAAACCCCGCTTGCTAATCCTATCAAAGTATGGATTAAGCTTGATACAGGCATGCATCGTTTAGGTTTTGCCCCAACAGAAGTTTCTGCTATTTTACACGCACTTAAGTCATGTGGTTGGGTTGATAAGGATATAACGGTTATGAGTCATTTTGGCTGCGCGGATGAACATACGCGCGCCGTTAATCAAGCACAAATTGATTTATTCGAAAAAACCACTGGCGTTTTGGCGCCTGTGACTAAAAGTATGGCTAATTCAGCCGCTATTTTTCGCCTACCCCAAGCGCATTTTGATATCATCAGGCCAGGTATTGCTTTGTATGGCGCCTCGCCATTTGCCGATATTTCGGCAAGTGAGCTAGGACTTAAGCCGGTCATGCACTTAACATCGCGTATTAGCGCCATTAAATCGTATGCAAAAGGCGAGAAAATTGGTTATGGTGGGCGCTGGCAAACCCCAAGGCCTTCCCAAATTGCCTTAGTACCTATTGGATATGGCGATGGATATCCGCGGCATATTCAACCCAACACACCAGTTTGGGTTAACAATAAAGCTTTACCAATTGTAGGTACTATTTCCATGGACATGCTAACCATTGATATTACCGAGCATCCAAGTGTGGCGGTAGGTGATGAAGTTGAGTTATGGGGAGCCCATATTTCAATTGAGCGTGTCGCCAAAGCTGCTGGAACCATTGCTTATGAGTTATTATGTCAATTTGTGCCTCGAGTGAATGTTGTTTAAATGGTCAATAAAAATTCTTAGTGCTAAAATAACAAACCAGTTAATAAATTTAATCGCTTTAAAGGTGAACAAATGAAAAAAGTAAGTGCTTATTTAATGGTAGGAGCTATGGCTCTAAGTGGCTGCGCCAACGTTAATAACGAAGGAATTGGAGGAGTCACTGGAGGTGTTGTTGGCGGCCTTTTGGGTAGTCAATTTGGTGGTGGTTCAGGGCGGGTTGCCGCCAGTGCAGGAGGCGCTTTATTAGGTGCTTTTATTGGCAGTAATATAGGTAAAACCATGGATCGCCTCGACCGGCTGGAAATGCAAAAAGCTCTTGAAACCGCACCTGTAGGCCGTAGTGTTAAATGGCAAAATCCAGATTCAGGTAATCAATATACTGTAAAACCAACACGCACGTACTATGTCAATCAAAATCCGTGTCGTGAATACATCACCAATGCCATCATTGACGGTAAACATGAACGCATTCATGGCCGTGCATGCCGCCGTGATGATGGCACTTGGCGCGTAGTTGGTTAATTGCAATATTTCTTTTAAATTTTAGCGTCTGGCATTGATAACAATAGAAGCTAAAACCATGAACATGCCCAAGCATTCAATCGATGTGAGGGCTTCATTTAAAAAAAGCCAAGCAAATAGCACAGTCGCAACTGGCATGATTGCCGTTGACAAAGACGCCACCACACCTTCGATACGTTGCGAACCAAAATACCAAAACACATAAAAAAGGGCGGTATTTATGCCTAAGAAAAACAATATCAACCAATCGTGCGTAGTAATCACCACATTAGGGCTGTGCCACAAAAAATAAGGCGTTAATACCAAAGTATTCATGACATTCATAAAGGATGAGGCCAGAAAAACGGGTAACTTTGGCGCATGAATTTTACATAAAACGTAGTAGGCAGCTTCTGGAAATAAAGCAAGTAACACTAAAAAATCACCTAAAAAAGAATGACTTTGATGGCTGCCATGTAATTTTTCAAGCGCAATTAATACCAGCCCAAAAGTGGCCAATACAATGCACGCAAGCGTTTTACCCGCTAATCGCTCTTTTAAAATAAGCCAAGATAATAACGCGATAATAGCCGGTAGGGTGCTGGTAATGATGCCGGCAATATTCGCATCGGTAAAATGTAGGCCTGCTAGCATAAAACAGTTAAACAATGCGCCAGCTGATAAACCTTGGGCTATTAAAAAAAACACATCTTTTTTAGAAAGCTTGCTAAAGTGATGAATGATAGAAAATTGACGAGCAGGTGTCGCGTAATGTAGCGGCAAAATTAACATCGCAGCCAGTAAAAAGCGGATAATAAGTAATAAAAATAAAGGCATATCATGGACAATTTGTTTAGAAGCGACGATATTAATACTTACCAATATTTGCGCGAGCGCTAAAAAAACCATTCCCCATAAATAGCTGTTATCTTTTTTCATGCGTCTCCTATTTAATCAATGACAGTAATGTTCAAGCGTTAAAACATTATATAATACCATCATCTTGATAGTTATTTAAACTTTATGACAAAAATTATTCAATTTGTTCTGTTGCAAACGTAATTTATATTGAAAAAACATTTTTTTATGTCTAAGGTGAGACATCATCTACAAAAAATTAGAATGTTATCCATGCGACAGCTAAGTTTAATGATAATTTTATTGAGTTTAGCACTTGTTTGTAGCGCGTCTGATAAAATCCAATGGTTTCAAAGTCATAGCAATCAGCCTATAACGCTTAATGCCTATCTTTTTATGACTTCAAAATGCAGTTATTGCAAACAAGCGGATGCTTTTCTTGAAAATTTTGCCAAAACCCATGCCTGGCTAAAAGTCCATCGATATGTCATCGATAAGCAAGATGTGGCGATGTATCGTTTTCATGATTTTTTGCAAACTCAAGTTGATAAGGAAGATTTTGCCATACCATCCATCTTTTTTTGCCAAGCTCGCTGGAAGGGTTTTAACGGAATGGAAAGTGTCTATCAGCTATCGAATATTCTAAGATATTGCCATCAACAATTAGAAAAAGATAACATGCTGACTGCTCAAACAAAACAAACCATAGCGCAACATATCGCTGCAAGTTGGTGGGAACGTAATCTTCATGACCAATCAAGCCTGGGACGTGCTTTAATAAAATTAAGTTTTCTAGATACTTTTAGCCTGCCAAGTATGTTAGCCGTTTTATTTTTACTGGTGTGCTTTAGCCTATCCATGCAGCGCACCATGGCTTGGTCGTATTATCTTATTTTTTGTGGTGCTATTTTCATTCCCTATTATTTGCAGCAAACTTTTCCTGGTATTTTTTATGCTTTTTTTACTAACTTGCGAGTTTTTAGTTTTATATGGGGAGTGATTGTGAGCCTTAGTATAGTGAGGCTGATGCTTAAGTCCCGCCTATATCATCCTATTATTTCAACTGTGGTTTTATTTATAACGCTCTTAATTTTGCAAAGTTATGCCCAGACTGCCACCCCTAATTTTGGGATGATTTTTAGCCAATGGTTGCTTACTCATCAATACACTATGAGACAAGTGGCGCTTTTCAATGTGTTTTATCAGGGTTTGCATCTACTATTTCTAACCATTATCTGGGTATTTATGGTTAAAATAAGCCGCATTTTATCAAGGCGTTATCAGCTGATGTTAAAGCAATTTGCAAGATTGTATCTGCTTATCATCGGTTTAACCTTTATGATGTATCCTCATTATTTAACGCACGTTTCGTTTTTCTATTTTATTTTGTTTTTAAGTATCATTGGGCAGCGTTTCACAGGCAAATGCTTGTCTATGGGTGATAATGCTTTTGATACCACTTGATGGTTTGACGCAACCCTTCGTCATTTGCGACTTTTGGTTGCCAGGAAGTACTATTTTTTAATAAACGATTATCTACTATCAAAGAAGAAGTTAACCGTGCCACTGCGGTGTCTTTACCTAATAATTTGCCCAGTGCTTGTATGCCAACAGTTGGAAAAGGAAACAATAAAGCTCGTTGGTTTAAATGAAAGGCTAGGCGTTTAATTAACTCAGGCAAAACCCAGGGTTGGTCATCAGCAACCAAAAAGCATTGATAAGACTTAAGTGGTTCATGGGTTAGCAAGTCTATGGCGTGAATAAGATTATCAATGTAAATCATTGACCGTTGTTGATTAAGATGACTAAAAGGCAGGGGGTAACGTTTTTTTACAGCAGTTATTAGGTGTAAAAAATTAGCTTTAACACCAGGTCCATATACCAAAGGTGGGCGCAATATCACCACTTGCATGGCCGTTGCGCAACTTATTTCTTTTAAATACTGCTCAGCGCGCAATTTACTCTTAGCATAGGCATCTGAAGGTCTGGGTAAGTCGGTTTCAGTAAATGGCATGTGCGCTAACGTATATTCGCCATTGACTTTGATGGTACTCATAAAAATAAAGCGTTTGACATCATGATGTGCCGCGGCCCAACCTAGCTTTTTGGTGGCTTCACTATTAACAAGATGAAAGGTAGCATCAGAAGACGCGGATGATGTTACATGAACATGAGCGGCAAGATGAATCACACAATCAACCTGATCGAATAAAGCATGCCAATCGGTCATATGTTCAAGTGGCTCAATAAGTATTTGCTCAACATCTAAATCGGCATGTACAGTTGATACCGCACACCTAACTTGATGTCCTTGGGCTTTTAAATGAGAAATTAAGTGCCGGCCGATAAAGCCGCTGCCACCGGTGATTAGAATACAAGACATAGTTATCCTAGCTATGAGCGTGGTGGCATCATAAACGATACCACCATAATTTTAAAATAAATCATAAGCTTTATTGGATTTAAAATCGTCTATTTCTTGTGTAGAAGGCTTATGTTAAGCTTTAAAAATTTTAATTCAGAGCATTTCATCAAATCTTATGAGCGTACTAACAAGTAAACCAATTAACATCCCTATTAGAATCGAAAGTGGTACAAAGTATCAAACCAAAGATGGCACTTTCATTAAAGATGGTGTTAAAAAAAGGCGCATTAAAGCCACTTCAGAGACGGTAGAACGCCTTGCGAAACCTAATTGGCTTAGAGCAACCATTAAGACCACACCAGCTTATAATCGCTTGAAAATTGAAGTTGCTAAAAATCAATTATCAACGGTATGTCAAGAAGCAAAATGCCCGAATATTGCTGAATGTTGGTCTCATGGTACGGCAACGATTATGTTAATGGGGGCAGTTTGTACACGTGCTTGTCAATTTTGCGCTGTAGACACGGGTAACCCTCGCGGCAGATTAGATAACGCCGAACCTGAAAAAACTGCAGAAACAGTGGCATTGATGAATTTAGATTATGTGGTACTTACCTCGGTCAATCGTGATGATTTACCAGATGGTGGCGCGCAGCATTATGCGCAAAGTATTAGAGCCATTAAAGCGCGTTGCCCACATATTAGAGTAGAAGCTTTAACACCAGATTTTCAGGGAAATCGCACTGACATTGCCACCTTGCTTGACAGTGGTGTGGATGTGTTTGCACAAAACGTTGAAACGGTTCTGCGTTTAACTCATCCTGTGCGTGATAATCGCGCCGGGTATCAGCAAACTTTGGATGTTCTAGCATATGCCAAGCAATATCGTGCTGATGTTCTAACTAAAACCAGCCTGATGCTGGGCCTAGGTGAGACAGATGCTGAAATTATACAAACCATGGATGATTTAATTGCTCATGGTGTCGATATTCTAACCCTTGGACAATATTTGCAGCCTACTAAAAATCATTTGCCCGTAGCACGCTATGTCACCCCTGAAAAATTTTTAGAGTTTCGCGAGATTGGGCTTAAAAAAGGTTTTTATGAGGTTGCCTCAGGGCCTATGGTACGCTCTAGTTATCGGGCAGATAAAGTATTTAAACGTAATAACTTAGATCTATAACAAACGCTTAGATTTTTTGTGCCAGTACAATATCAATGATGTGGGTATCATGATAAGGAAACTCAAAAATCTTTGAAAATAATTTTTTTAAGCGTGCCAGTAAGAAAGGTTTTGGTAGCATACGCAGCGGCAAGCTATTAAGAAACCAAGTGCCCTCAAGGCTAAATAAGGCCAATTCATCCGGTGTGTTAAACGTAATAGGGATGGCCAGCCGACGGTGTTTTTTTATTGTAAAGGTTTGTTGCGCAAGCATATTAACCAATTCATGCTTACCTCCAACCACAGTGGTATTTTTAATCATCGCTTTATAATAATGCCCAATAGTTGTACCAATGAAGCTATCTGCAGCAATAAAGTTGGCCAACCGCGCTTGGGCAAGTGGAAAGGATTCATAAGTAGTTGTAATAAAAGAAAAAAAACCATTGGGCCTTGTTAAAATTCGAGCCTCTTTGAATAAATCAGGAATCGACACATAAGCATTGATAAAATGTGCTAATACCAAATCTTGGCTACACAAGGGTAAGTAACGACTGGCTTGAGTGGCATTGCCTTCAATAACCGTGAGCGCCAAATTTTTACGAGCTTCAACAAGCATTCTGGTTGAAATATCAATACCCGTGAAATCAGCTTGAGGCATGCATTGTTGCAATTTTTTAAGGAATAAGCCGTTACCCACACCAAAATCAAGCACCTTATAACCCAAGCGTTTTCCTAGGCGTTGTTGAGAAATTTGCTCAACAGCGGCAAGTTGGGCTGTGGTAATTGAACCGAATTGATCAGCTATAACTAAGGGTGAAGGTGTATTGTACATGGCCTTTAAGGACATGTAGCCATCCAATTTATGAACATAAAAACAAGTATATACCGCAATATAGGCATTGGAAAAGTAGTTTATGGCCGAAAAACTAGCTTTAAAAGTAAATAGGTTGGTTTAAAATCTAGGATAAGTCTAGAGCATGCGGGGTTTTATCACGCAAGGCTTAAGTTTTGTCTGAATTAACAACAAGTATATTCTGTAAAAACCTTTATGTTTTATGATAATAATTAGCGGCAAACGAGGTCTGATGATCCATTAAAATTATCTTAAAAATAAGCATTTACCCTATCATCTACGTAATCTTTAAAAATCAATGATTTTTCTTTAGGGTATATTTAATTTAAACAAATTAGGTGTGCTTAATCGTAGGTTTTAAAGCCATATATCGTTATGATGAATGCTTTATTTTAAATAACAAAAGATATTGTATGGGGTTATTTCTTTTTTATAGCATGATGTTTAGCATGGCGTATCTGGTGACCAAATTTATGAGTCAAACCAGCTTTTTTAATAAATGTATGGATATGCCCAATCATCGCAGCATGCATTCAATACCCACACCAAGAGGTGGTGGTATTGCTTTTATCTTAAGCTTTTATGTCTTGATTTTATGGCAAGTGTATACGCATACAGCGTCAAGTTTAACTTATTGCTTAATAGGTAGCGGGGGGGTTATCGCCCTTATCGGTTTTTTGGATGATTTGTATGGCCTGTCAGCTCTTCTTCGACTTATCATACATTTTATGGCAGCTATCATGGCAATGATAATTTTAGGTAATTTGCCCCAAGAGCTTATATTTAAAGATTTTTTAATACCTGATGTGTGCGTTAGTGTGTTCAGTGTTTTTTATTTGGTTTGGCTGGTTAATTTATATAACTTTATGGATGGCTTAGATGGGCTTGCCGCACTTGAGAGCATATTTGTATGTTTGGCCATGGTTATTATTTACTTAATGAATCAAGTCATCACTGCAACCTATTTGCCTCTGGGGCTTGCTTTCGCTGTTGCAGGATTTCTTATGCTAAACCGACCGCCAGCCTCTATTTTTATGGGGGATGTCGGCAGCGGTTTTATTGGCATGACTTTGGGCTTATTATCGTTGAATACACTTTTTTGGCAACCAACTTACTTTTGGTGTTGGTTAATTTTATTAGGCATTTTTATTGTTGATACAAGTGTTACTTTACTACAGCGTGCTTTACATCGACAACGATTACAAGAAGCTCATCGCACACATGCTTATCAACAAAGTTTAAAACATGTGCATTCACAGCAAGCGGTTATTTTTTGGATGATGTTGATAAATATAGTATGGTTATTTCCTCTAGCCTTATTGGTTGGTATACACAAATTTGCAGGTTTTCATGCGCTTATCGTGGCTTACGTGCCATTAATTGTTTTAGCAGTCATGTTAGAAGCAGGTAAAAAAGTTCCAAATGATGCAGGAAAATAGTTATGTTTTCAGAATAAAATCAATTTTTAAGCCTACACTTAAAGAAGATTAAGCATAATATTAAGGAACAAGACTCATGAGTCTAAATGACCACCAACAAGAAGATGCACCAAGCTTTTTTAGCGCCGCTAAGGATGAAGAAACTAGTTTATCTCATCGTCGTTTAGTAAAAAAACGGTTGGAAGATTTATTAGAAGAAAAGCGCTTAAAAAAAGAATGCAGTGATTTTGATGATGAATTTGACTGGGAGTAAGTCAGGCTTTGAGTAGGTGATAGGCTTGCCAAGTATTTTGCAAAAGTGTCGCGATGGTCATAGGCCCCACGCCACCTGGAACGGGGGTGATGGCTGACACACAGTTTTTAAGGGCATGAAAATCTATATCACCATGTAACGTGTTGTTGGTACGATGAATGCCAACATCAATCACTATCTGATGCGCATTAAACCACTGAGGGTTTAATATATTAAATGCGCCAGCGGCACTGACTACAATATCTGCAGCTTTTATGTGTTGCTTTAAATCATGTGTTAACCGATGGCATACCGTAACAGTTGCACCAGCTAATAAAAATTCAAGTGCCATAGGGCGCCCAACAATATTTGAAGCGCCAACAACCACGGCATGTTGACCGGTTACAGGTTGACCATAAGCTTCTAGCAACTGCATGATGCCAAAAGGTGTGCATGGTCTTAAAAGTGGATGACGTTGTGCAAGGCGACCCAGATTGTAAGGATGAAAGCCATCCACATCTTTCAAAGGTGCGATGCGTTCAATAATTTCAGAACTGTTAATATGTGGTGGTAAGGGTAATTGTACTAAAATACCAGAAATAGCCGGGTTAGTATTATAAGCATCAATAATGGTTAAAAGCTCTGCAGTAGAGGTATGAAAAGGCAAATCAACGGCATGAGAGACCATGCCTATGTCATGACAACTTTTACGTTTGTTTTTAACATAGATTTGTGAGGCAGTATCTTCACCAACTAAAATCACCACAAGTTCAGGTGGTTTGACCTGAGTTAATTGCGCTATTTTCTGAGTTAGATTAAGTTTGATGGCTTGTGCCACCTTTTGGCCATCAAGTAATAGGGCGGTCATAGGTTTGTAAGCAGAAAAGATAGCTAATTATCAAACAAGAAATCTCTTTTTGCAACAACTGACCGCCTTATTAGAAAAGGTTCAAGCATTCTCGCAATTAGATAATAAAAATATTAGCCAATCGAACAATTTTTAAAAGTAATGCTATATAAATAACCATTGTCAGTTAAACGTTTTACTTCAGTATCGACGTTAATATGAATTGGGCCTGATTGTTCTGGCGTGCGATGAATGGCTTGTTTACGATTAAAAAAACCTGCACAACTACCATCATAATTAAACGCTGATTTGCTCTTTATATCAGCATAATCAAATTTAAGCCAAACTTTAAGATTTTTAGGGCCATGACTATAATGGTGAGAAACACTATAATTTATATCCGCTTGATCACTTCCGGCGCCGTTGGTGCAATGAGAGCCATCAAAAACATCGCTTGATGAAAAACAAACAATAGGTGCACCGACCACAGTATGCTCATGTTCATTGGCATAAAGTGTGTCACCGCTAATATGCATATTGGCAGTAATTGTTTGCTTGTAATGATGAGCGGCTGTTGCGGTAAACGTTAAAGAACTAAGCAAACCTATTGTTAAAAACGACTTAAACATACATAACTCCTAATACAAAAAATAAATAGGCAAAAATTCATTAACAAAGTTTACATGTTAACAACGCAACAAATAGCCAAATACAGGTTAAAAGTTCGTTTAAAGTAAACATATGTTAACGCTCGGCGCAATCATGCGCTAAAGATTAGGTCATGACAAGCTTAAATGGTTTGAAAATAAAAAAATTTATGAATATAAATTGATTAATTTTTAAAATAAGTGCGTCTATATAAGTAAGTTTTCTATTTTTTAAGGCATTTCAATTGATTAACTAGACGTTTCTGCTAGGCTTATTGTTTTGTTGTATAAAAAAGATTTTTATGATTAAAAAAACCAAACAAACACTGGGTGAGCAATTAAAATATAAATTTATCACGCCACTCGCACTTATCCTCTTGATAATGATCTTTAATTATAGTTATCAGCATTCTGCTTTGACCATACAAACGAGTGCCTATGGATTTACATTCGATATGATGCTTGCTTGGGGATACTGGGTTGGCTTAGCTTTTGGCTTTTTTTGGCTTGCAATGCGCCTTATTGATTTAATTGGCCAGTATTTAGCGCAAGCCAGCCTGTTTAAGCAGTATCAATCCACACAAATTTTACTGCCCTTTCTAGTATCAGTTGGTAAAACCATTACTTTTTTAATGATTTGCGATGCGGTATTACCTCATTTGGGTTTACCCCCTAAGATGGCTTTTATATTTGAAAAATTAAGCAGTATGTTAATTATCGGGGCATTTTCTTGGATTTTGTTTAAATTTACGCATATCGCAGAACAATTATTACTGGTGTATGCGACTAAAAATAGCGATGAAAAAGATGTCATGATGCGCAAGCTACATACCCAAGCGCTTATTTTACGACGTATTGCTAATACAGTTGTTATTGTTTTCACCATTGGGGCGTGCTTGATGTTGTTTGATAATGTGCGTGCCTTAGGTGCCAGCGTATTGACCACAGCCGGCGTGATTGGGTTGGTATTTACTTTTGCCGCGCAACGTTCTTTGACCAGCTTATTTTCAGGTTTAGAAATTGCCTTAACTCAACCAATTAAACTGGGAGATACGGTCATTATTGAAAATGAATTAGGTGTCATTGAAGAAATTAATTTTCGTAATGTAGTGATTAAACTTTGGGATTGGCGACGTTTGATTGTGCCTACCAACTATTTTCTTGAAAAGCCTTTTCAAAATTGGAGTCGTGAGCAAGCCAATCGTTTAATTGGTACGGTTTATTTATATGCTGATTTTGCACTACCAATGTCTGCATTACGCGAAGAGTTTACGCGAATTTTACGAAGCTCAGCTTATTGGGATAAAGATGTAAGCAGTATTTTAGTAACAGATACGCAAGATAAAGCCATGCAAATTCGTGCCATAGCCAGTGCCGCTTCTCCTGGGGATGCCTGGACATTACGCTGTGAAATACGTGAAAAATTGATTCAATTTATTGCGCAAAATTATCCTGATTGTTTGCCAAAAAATCGCACACAACCACTCAAAGATACGCCAATATTGACATAATTTATTAAAAAAGGAGCAAGGAAATGAGTGAAAAGTTTAAAGATTTAACGAATAACATCAGTAGCCAGTTGGCCAGTTTACGTAAGGAAATGCCTGAGGTGATGTCAGGTTTTAGTGCAATTGCTCAGGCAGCTACTAAAGACGGCAGTTTAACTAAAAAAACGAAGGAATTAATTGCGATGGCTTTAGCTGTTGCCAATCATTGCCCGGGATGTGTTGGTTTTCATGCTCAAACATTGGTCAAGCTCAATGCAAGCCGCGCTGAACTTATTGAAACATTAGGCATGGCAGTATATATGGGTGGCGGGCCGTCTTTAATGTATGCAGCAGAAGCGCTTGAGGCTTTTGAAGAATTTAGCGCTTAATCACCAAAAGGTTTAAGCATTAAAACATGGCAGGGTGCATGCTGTATTAGGGCGTGCGCGGTACTTCCAGCAATGGCTTTACCCCCTGCTTGATGGCTGCCAATAATCACCAAATCAGCAGCTAATTCCGCAATTTTTGTGGTGATATGTTTCAATGGACTGCCGGTTTCAACTAATAAATGTTCACGATTGACGTCTAAATCATCAGCAAGAATGGATAAAACAGTTTCAGCATTAGTCTTATCTGGTATGGCTAATTCAGCAAAACCTAAACTTTGAGCAAACTGTAAAGAAGAAGGTAATTCAATAACGTGTAATAAATAAAAATTGGCTTGAAACGTGTTTGCAATCAAACGTGCTTGTTGACAAAGCTTATAATGATTCGTAGCTAAATCAGTAGCATGTAAGATGGTTTTAAACATAATTATCCTGGTATAAGCGCATTAAGCAATTTATTTAGGTATAGTTAATTCTTGAACTTAAATCAAGATTTGGCATAAGCTCTTTTAAAGGCGTTAACACAAAATCGCGATCTAAGTATCTTGGGTGTGGAATGGTAAGCTTATGAGTATTTATAACCTGATGGCCATAAAATAAAATATCAATATCAAGGGTGCGCGGGCCCCAACGCACTAAACGTAGGCGTTGTTGTTGCAGCTCAATATGTTGGCACATTTTAAGTAATCTTGCGGGAGGTAACTTGGTATAAAGCTCAACAACTGTGTTAACAAATAGGGGTTGTGTCTTGCGTCCAACAGCTTTGTTAGGATAAAAAGTGGCAACCGATTTGAGGTAAGAATTGGGTAGCCTTCTAAGCGCCAATAAAGCTTGATGTAACTGACGATAAGGATGGTGTAGATTACTCCCTAAGCTTAAAAAACAGCGAATCATGATGATTGTTTAGATTTTCTTTTTTGGGCATGCGCTTTTTCAAGCAGGCTTACCATCATAGTTTGCTCATCTAAGCTTGCATCTTGATAAAGCGTCCACCATTGCGCTAATTCTAAATCAGCATCTTGTACTAAGGCTCTAAGGGCTAGAAAATCATAAGCCGCTCGAAAACGCGGATGTTCAAGTAAATTAGCCGCACGCGTACCCAAACGCCTGGTAAAGCGAAATTGTAATAACCAAATCTCACGCATTACTTGAGTAAATCGCTTGGGAATGGCAACAATTTTATTTTGCGTTAGTAGTATATCTGTCATGGCTTGCTCAAGCGCTGGTAATGGCTGTAGGGGGGTATGTTTTTTAAGATAAGCCGCGCGTTCCAATAAAGGAAACCATAAAAAAACCGCAAAAAGAAAGGCAGGTGTAATGGGTTTATTTTGGGCAAGACGACTATCGGTATTATTTAAAGCCACCTCAAGAAATTGATGGGTTGGGTAGGCACTTTGATAAGTTTTAGCGGTGGCAGGAAAAAGTTCCCCAAACAAACCATATTCAAGCATTAAAGTGTGAACTTTTTGTGCCATGCCACACTGATAAAGCTTGGTCACTTCATCAAATAAACGCGAGCTTGGCACATAACGTAACAATGATTGCGATGTTTTGATGGGTGAAGCAGTATCAGGATGAAGGCTAAAATTTAATTTTGCACTAAATCGAATGGCGCGCAGCATGCGTACAGGGTCTTCTTGATATCTTTTTTCAGGCTTGCCTATCATACGAATGACACGGTGTTCGATATCATTTAGGCCACCAGTAAAATCAACAATACTGCCATCATGAATATCGTAATAAAGCGAGTTAATTGAAAAATCGCGCCGCCAAGCATCTTCTTCTAAAGTACCATATTCATTGTCACGCACCAGCATGCCTTTATCATTCAAGGATTGATTGGTTGTTTGTTTTTGTTCACCACGAAAAGTTGCAACCTCAATCACATCCCGATAAAAAACCACATGCACTAATTTAAAGCGACGTCCGATGATGCGTGCATTACGAAATAAATGTTTTATTTGATTGGGTGTGGCATTGGTAGCTACATCAAAATCTTTAGGCGATTGACCAATTAATAAATCACGAACACTGCCACCGACTAAATAAGCTTCAAAGCCAGCATTGGTCAAGCAATTTAAAACTTTAAGCGCATTAGGGCTTATGTTTGTTTTAGACAGCGTGTGTTTGGCGCGAGGAATGATGTGAGCGGCGGCAATACGTGGCTTTTTTTTAGTACGTTGCAATAGTTTTTTAAATAATTTAATGATATCAAACTCTTATCATTTCAAAGAAAGTGCTTAGTATACCCAAGTTACACATGGATGTGAATGTGTTATGCTGTTTGAATTTTACTGCCATATAAGAGCACGACATGGATTGGCTTGAACTAGGTTTAAGTGTGTTAACTTTGACGCTGTTAGAGTTAATATTGGGCATTGATAATTTGGTATTATTGTCGGTTCTCACTGAAAAGCTGCCCAAACATCAGCAAAAAAAAGCCAGACGCTTAGGCCTTGCTTGTGCTTGGATAACGCGTCTTTTATTGCTTGCCTCTGCCGTTTGGCTAACAAAAATGACCTATCCTTTGCTTCGCTGGCATGAACATATTTTCTCGATAAGAGATGCTTTTTTGTTAGCTGGAGGGTTATTTTTAATTGCCAAAGCCACCCAAGAAATTCATCATCAATTAAACGAACATCGCCCAAATGACACTGTTACAGCCAAAAGCCCGGTATTTTTGAAAGTCATTATTCAAATTGCCCTAATGGATATTATTTTTTCATTAGATAGTGTACTGACAGCCGTTGGTTTGACTTCCAATTTTTGGGTGATGGCATTTGCAATTAGCATGGCCATTTTAATGATGATATGTGCCAGTGAATGGGTCAGTGATTTTATTGAGCGCTACCCAACATTAAAAATGTTAGCACTTAGTTTTTTAATTTTAATTGGGACTGTTTTAATTGCTGATAGTTTTTCTTTTCATGTGCCGCGAGCCTATATTTATGTCGCCATGGGGTTCTCACTGGGTGTTGAGGCTTTAAATACTCTGCATCGTTCTCGTCAAAAGGATAGTACCTAATGCTTTGGGTTAAAGCGTTTCATATCATTGCCATGGTTGCTTGGTTTGCGGGATTATTTTATCTGCCACGTTTATTTGTGTACCATGCTACAACCCTTGATGAGCTAAGTTTAACGCGCTTTAAAATCATGGAATGGCGGCTATATTATGCCATTATGTGGCCTGCTGCTGTTGTAACCCTATTGTTAGGCGTATGGCTGATTAGCTTTAATCATCAGTACTATATGCATGCAGGTTGGCTACAAGCCAAACTTATCTTAGTAGGACTCCTTTTTTTGTATCATTTAATGTGTGGTCGATTCATGCGGCAGCTTGCGGGTCAAATGTGTACTAAAAGTGATAAATTTTTTCGCTTTTATAATGAGCTGCCGACACTATTATTAATAGCAATTGTTATTTTAGTGGTGGTTAAACCGATTTAATCTTCTTAATCTTCAAGTACAATCATCTCAAACTCTTCTTTACCCGCTCCACAGTCAGGGCAAAACCAGTTTTCAGGCACATCATCCCAAAGTGTGCCTGGGGCAATGCCATCTTCAGGCCAGCCATCGGCTTCATCATAGATAAAGCCGCAAATCACACAAATATAACGTCGATAACCTTGCATTTTCTTACCTTTTAAGCTTAAAAACAGCTAATCTAACCGATTTTACCTTGATTGAAAAGCTAAAAAATTTTGTCAACTTGATTATTAATCGCTAAAATTTGTTTATTTGCTAAGGAAAATGTATGACTTATTCGGCTGATTTATTTGCCCAAGCACAACAAAGTATTCCGGGCGGTGTGAACTCACCTGTGCGTGCTTTTAAAGGAGTTGGTGGCACGCCTATTTTTTTTAAACACGGGCAAGGGGCTTATTTAACTGATGTGGATGACCGGCAATACATTGATTATATTGGTTCATGGGGGCCTTTAATTTTAGGCCATAGTCATCCTAAAGTGATGCAAGCAATTGCTCATGTATTAGCACATGGTACAAGCTTTGGTGCGCCAACTTATCTTGAAATTCAACTAGCTGAAAAAATCATTGCGCTGATGCCTTCTATTGAACAAATACGCATGGTTAATTCAGGTACCGAAGCTACGATGACGGCGGTACGGTTAGCTCGTGGATTTACCGGTAAACAAAAAATCATTAAGTTTATTGGCTGTTATCACGGGCATAGTGATGGTTTATTAGTAAAACCAGGTTCAGGCGCTTTAACGCTAAGTTTACCGGCGTCTCCGGGCATTCCACCAAGTATCACAGAACATACTTTGACTGCAGATTTTAACAATCTTGAGCAAGTTCAAGCGCTTTGCCAAGCACACAGCGATGACATTGCAGCAATTATTGTTGAGCCAATCGCTGGTAACATGGGTTTTGTCTTGCCAAAATCGAGTTTTTTGCAAGGTTTACGTGAAGTATGTGATAAACATCATGCTCTTTTAATTTTTGATGAAGTGATGACAGGCTTTCGTGTGGACTTGGGAGGTGCGCAAGCGCTTTATAATATAAAACCTGATCTCACCACCTTAGGTAAAGTGATAGGAGGCGGTTTGCCAGTAGGGGCATTGGGTGGTCGTCGAGATGTTATGGCACATCTTGCACCACAGGGCGATGTGTATCAAGCAGGTACTTTATCAGGCAACCCACTTGCTATGGCAGCAGGTCTGGCTACGTTAACTGAACTTGAGCAACCTGATTTTTATACAAAATTAAACACTATGACCCAATTATTGGTGACAGGTTTAGCCAAAGTTGCTCAATCACTTGATGTGCCCTTTTGGCAAGCATCCAAAGGCGGTATGTTTGGTTTTTGTTTTAATACCGCCTCTACGATAGAGAACTACCACGATGTTGCGGCATCGAATCAAGCACTTTTTAATGCTTTTTTCCATGGCATGCTCGAACACGGTATTTATTTGGCGCCTTCGATGTTTGAGGCAGGCTTTGTGTCAAGCGCTCATTGCCGCGAGGATATTGAAAAAACCATTGAAGTTGCAAGTCAAGTATTAAAAAAGCATGTCAATCTGTGAGAGGAAATAATAGGGGTAAAATATTTACCCCTATTATTTTTAGTTAATCAAACTGCCAACTGACCCGCCCAGTCACCCCATGGTCTTGCACCTGTCCACCCACCTGGCCGATGTAGGCAAGGCGCATGTTCAAACCTTTGTGGGGCAGTGTGGCATCAAGTCCGATATCCATGACCAGGGCATCTTTGGCAATGGGGGCGCCTTGAATGGCAAAGGGATTGCCGCCACTCGTAAAGGCAAAGGTCGATAGGGGATAGACACCGGTATAAGCATGGCGCCAGGCGAGCATGACGCGTTCACTGATAAGGTTATCATTTGCTTGGTAAAGCGGCATGGCTTGCTCAAGACCTAGATGTGTGTAGAAGGTATCAAAGTGATTGTGACCGGTTAAGCCGGCAATTCCTGCTTCTTGCCAGCGCCCAGAGTCGGTGGTCACATAGGTGGCACCGATGAAGGGTTGCAGATGCAGGGCGGTGAAGGTATCAACCAGATTAAGCTGACCAAACACTTGAGCGGTGTGGGCGGTGTGGCTGCCTTTTAAGGTGTCCGTAAAAGTGGGCAGTTGCGCTTGACGATGCACATCAAACTGCTGCCAGGTGTAAGCCGCGCCTATTTTGGCAATGAATTTCTCACCATCATGGCGACCATAAAGCCCGAGCGTGTAGTTATCACTTTTGGCGGTACTCAAACGTGCTGGCGCTTTAAGCTTGCTGTTGCTGTAACCGGCCATAACCCCAAGCGTGTGCTGGGCTGCTTGCATGTCCGCCCCGATGAACAACCCCTGAGTTTGGCGGTCAACTTCGGCGGTGTTAGAGGTACCATTCACATCCCCCCAGCTGCCATACCCCTGCGCCCACAGGTAGCGACCACCCAAACGCTTCATACGCTCTGTCATACTGCTATCACTTAAATGCTGTAACACCGCTTGCCTAGCATAACGACTTTCTTCGACA
>PKDH01000004.1 GCA_002863045.1 Legionella sp. | reverse complement strand
TTCGATTAAATCGCTCTATCAAGCCGTTTTGTGCGGGTTTCCCAGGCTGAATATAAACAATACTGATACCACGACTTAAAGCCCATTGTTTGAAGTGAGAGGCAACAAATTCAGGGCCGTTATCAACCCTTATCATTTTTGGGTACCCATAAGACATAGCAAGTTTGTCAACCAGCCTTGTTACGTTACTTGAGGGCAAGTTAAATGCCGGCTCTATGAGTAATGCTTGACGGTTATAGTCATCGATAATGTTCAGCGTTCTGAACTTTTGGCCACTGCAAAGAGCATCCGTCATAAAGTCCATTGACCAGCAGATATTGGGCTGTATCGGGTAAACCAATGCTTTGGCTTGTCTTTTGGGCAACCGTTTCCTTGGTTTGACTCTAATGTTGAGCTTTAACTCGCAATAAACACGGTAAACGCGCTTATGGTTCCAAGGCTTATTGTCTGCTTTGGCTTTTTGCATCATTTTGTCAAACCCCCAGCGCTTATGCTCAATAGCCAATGACAGCAAGTACACTTTGATTTCTTGGTCATCAGCCTTTCTGGCTGACCTGTAGTAAAAATATGTTTTGCTGATTGACATAACACGGCAGGCTTGAGATACACTGACACGGTATATCTGGCGGATAGCTTCAATTAAATCTTTCCTATCAGCTCTGGATACTTTTTTTCCATAACTTCCTTTAAAATCTTATGCTCGAGACTCATCTCAGCATACATTGATTTTAAGCGCTGATTCTCAGCATCTAGCTCTTTTAAACGCTTTAGCTCAGTCGCGTTCATACCGCCATACTTTGCTTTAAGCTTGTAATAGGTTGAGTTGGCTATCTTGTACTTTCGGCAAACATCGTCAACCTTTGTCCCTGATGATGTTTCATCTAGCATCGATAAAATCTCAGCATCACTTAATTTACTCTTCTTCATTTTGTAAGTCTCCTGTTGAGTGATAATTTAACAGAAAACTCTACTTCTGGTGAGTCGTAGTTTAGGGGAGGCTTACCGTACATTTTACCGTTGCGCTCATTAGTGTCGCTACCTTTTTTTATTGTGCAGGATTTTTTTTGCATAACAAAAGATTAGGTAATGAAATGCTCATTACTGGACGCTGGTGTTTATGGACAGGAACGTTAGCAGCTATTGCAACAATCGCAGCCGGATTTATTGCCTATTATACGGTTGCCCATGATACGCCTTCTCATAATGCAATGGTGGTCCACCGCAACTGGGCATTAACCACATTTGGCGTAATAGGCGCTGTATTCATTTGGTCACTCATAAGTTACCTGAAAAACACGGTCGTTAGGCTTTGGTTTTGTTTTGGGATGATATTAACGTCTATATTGGTTCTAATAACTGCCTGGCATGGAGCAGAACTTGTCTATCGCTATGGATTAGGTGTCTTATCATTACCTAAAACAGAACAAATAAATCATTCACATTCTCATAAAACCAAACAGGAAAAGGAGTACAGTAAGCCTGCCCTAAATCATTCCTCCCATGCGCATTAAAACGAAGAAGGGAGCTAATGTTGTCCATAAAAGCGAGGCAAAACCATTGTATTGGTAAAAGCTATTCCTTACTACAACACTCACAATTGATATGCAAAGGCAAGCCACTGGCTTCCCACATTTTTTGTACTGCAAAATAGGTAAATGTCGCAGACCATGCTATTAATGTCAGGCCATTAATCACTTCAAAGCTCGAAATTAATCGAAGACTCCCTCGTGCATAGACATCTCCTACGCCCAACGAAGAATAGCTTGTTGCTGAATAATATAAATATGAACTAAAAGTTTGAGAATCTATACCTTCTAAGGGCGGATAATTCAAAAATTTGACCAAAGCCCAACAGGCAAAACCATATAATAAAACGCTTATTGAATGAGCAAACAATATACCAAGAACTAATACTATCAATAGCTTTCTAGGGGTCATCTCTCTTCGAGTAATCACTTTCATTACCACACAAAGTACTTCGTAGAAAAATATTGTGGTAACAAAAGCTATAACCAGGCTAATTCCTAACGCTTCAAAATAATGACTCATTAATATCTCTACTATTATTTACATTGGTAAGCAATCCCTCTGATTTCATAAACATCTATTCTTTCTCCATCATAGGTAACATTTGTTTTTGTAATTTCAACTGTATTTCCACCTGCTTTTACTGCTTTATTTTTTAAGCGGTTCAAAGCATCTTTGTGTAAGTGCTCTTTCGTATTGTAGCTTTGAGATACCCCATTTCTTTCAATAGACCAGACTGGCCCAACTATTTTGCAATTAGAAGGTTTTTTATTATATATTACAACAGCCTCTGCTCCTGGCATTAAAGATGCCACACTACATCCGACTAGCAAAGTAAATACTAACGAAAATGATAAACCCATAATGCGCTTTTTATTTAATACAAACATCTTAGTTTCCCTTGATTAAGGCGTGTTTTTTCCATAAGTAAAATACCGCAGGTATTACAAATAGCGTTAACAATGTTGCACTTATCATTCCACCAACCATAGGAGCTGCGATTCGTCTCATTACTTCTGAACCTGTACCAGTTCCCACCATAATTGGCAACAAACCAATAACCGTTGATGATACAGTCATAATAATCGGCCTAACACGGAGAAGTGCACCGTTAATTACTGCTTGCTTAACATGCGCTTCGTTGAGCTTTTTATGCTCTTTTACAATATCTCTTAGCGCATGATTTAGATACACTAGCATCACTACGCCAATTTCTACAGCAATGCCTGCAAGACCTATCATTCCCACAGCAACAGCAATCGATAAGTTATAATTTAATAAATATAAAAGCCACACGCTACCAACCAATGCAAGCGGCAAAGTACCCATCACTAAGAATACTTCGGGTAATCGTCTAAAGTGAATGTATAACAGCAACATAATAATAAATAGTGTTAGAGGGCCTACAAATTTTAACCGCTCCTTAGCTCTTTCCATATACTCATATTGACCAGACCAATATAAGCTGTAACCCGGCGGCATTTTTAACTTTTTATCTATTATTTTTTGCGCCCGAGAAACATAATCGCCAATATCCGTGGTGTTTAAATCTACTAACACCCAACCGTTAAGCTGGGCATTTTCACTTTTAATAATAGGTGGGCCATCATCAACTGTCACTTTAGCAATATCACCTAGTGTAATTTGCGGGCCATTGACTGTCACAATAGGTAAAGTTTTAAGCTTATTAGCAGAATCTCTCCAAAGTTGAGGGTAGCGCAAATTAATCGGGTAGCGCTCTCTCCCCTCAATTGATTCAGATATATCCATCCCACCAATAGCACTCGTTATAATCTGATGCACATCTTTTATATTCAGTCCATATCGAGCAGCAGCCCTTCTATCTATATCAACATTGATATAACGACCACCTACTACTCTATCTGCATAAACTGAAGCAGTTCCAGGAATTTGTTTAATAATCTCTTCTAACTGCTTGCCTATTTTTTGAATTTCGCCAAGCTTAGGTCCTAATATTTTTATCCCTACAGGGGTTTTAATTCCAGTTGCCAACATATCAATCCGCCCTTTAATAGGCATAACCCAGGCATTGGTTATCCCAGGCAATTTGACAACTTCATTCATCTCTTGTTTTAACTTTTCCCTTGTCATGCCTTTTCGCCACTCAGACTTAGGTTTAAATTGGATAATGGTTTCTATCATGTTAAGTGGCGCGGGGTCAGTTGCCGTTTGAGCGCGGCCAACTTTTCCAAAAACAGTTTCAACTTCTGGAACTTGCATAATGAGCTTATCTGTTTGCTGTAAAACTTGTCTTGCTTTACCAATCGATATTCCAGGTAAACTTGAAGGCATATACATCCAATCTCCTTCATCAAGCTCTGGCATAAATTCTGACCCTAATTTTTGTAATGGATAATAAGAAATAATGAGTACCGCTAACAATATCAACAAAATTGTTTTGGGGAATTTCAGAGTAAAGTTGATTAATGGTCTATAAAGAACAATTAATAATCGATTTAATGGGTTTTTTGACTCAGGTGTGATTTTGCCTCTGATAAAATAACCCATTAACACAGGTACTAACGTAATTGACACGAAAGCAGATGCTGCCATAGCGTAGGTTTTTGTAAATGCTAGAGGGGCAAATAATTTGCCTTCTTGAGCTTGCAGTGTAAATACAGGTACAAAACTTAAGGTGATAATAAGCAAAGAGAAGAATAAAGCAGGGCCTACTTCGATTGCGGCTTCTTTAATCACATTCCATCTTGTCTCTTCAGTAGGCTTTATCTTTTCTAAGTGCTTGTGCGCATTTTCTATCATCACAATAGCAGCATCAACCATAACACCAATAGCAATGGCAATACCCCCAAGCGACATTATGTTTGCATTTATCCCTTGCATGCTCATAGTGATAAATGCTATTAAGATGCTAAGCGGAAGACTAATTACCACAATAAGAGATGAGCGAAAATGATATAAGAACAAAAAACATACAATAATCACCGCAATGATTTCTTCTGTTAACTTCTGTTTTAGCGTGTCAATTGCTCGTTCAATTAACGATGCTCTGTCATATGTTGTGACAATTTCAACGCCTTTGGGTAGGCTTTTAGCAAGTTGTTTTAGTTTGGTTTTAACATTTTGGATAACTTCTCTGGCATTGTCTCCCATTCTCATGACAACAATGCCACCGACTACCTCGCCTTTACCATTTAGTTCAGCAACGCCTCTTCTAAGCTGTGGTCCTGTTCTAATTTTAGCAACATTATGAAGCAATATTGGTATACCTTTGCTTGTCACACCAAGCGGGATATTTTTGAATTTATTAACTGCATCTAAATACCCCATTGCACGTACCATATACTCGCCTTCACCCATCTCAATAACTGACCCTCCCACTTCTTGGTTAGCATCTTGTATGGCTTGTTTAACTTTGGATAACGTCAAGTTATAAGAACGAAGTTTATTGGGATCTGCTATTACTTGATATTGCTTGACCATTCCTCCTATTGTGGCCACTTCTGAAACACCCGGAACTGTTTGTAATTCATATTTTAAAAACCAGTTTTGCAGGGTGGTTAACGCACCTAAGTCATGCTTGCCCGTCTTATCGACTAAAGCATATTCATATACCCAACCAACGCCTGTCGCGTCTGGACCTAATTGCGGCTTTGCCTGCGGTGGAAGTTGTCCTGCAACTTGATTTAAATACTCTAAAACTCGTGAGCGAGCCCAATATAAATCCGTACCATCTTTAAACAACACATAAATATAAGAATCACCAAAAAAAGAGTATCCTCGTACCGTTGTAGCACCAGGTACTGCTAGCATGGCTGTTGCTAAAGGGTAGGTGACTTGTAGCTCGACAACTTGAGGCGCCTGTCCAGGATAAGGCGTTTTAATAATGACTTGAACATCTGATAAATCTGGAATCGCATCAACCGGGGTATTTTTGATTGTAATTATTCCTATTGCAAATAATAATGCGCTTAAAATAACGACCAAAAACCGATTATCAATGGACCAGCCTATAATTTTCCCTATCATGATTAATCCGTCCCTTTATCTTTTTTTATAGGATTAAGCTCAGTTACAATATAGTGGTTAGGTTTAACTTCTTTTAGTTTAAATGTAATTTTTTGCCCAACCATGAATGGGGATAAATCAATTTTACTGCTTACAGGAAGTTCCATAACCATCTCAGGCATACCATATTGCTTTATAGGTAAATGCCGGAGGGTAATTTTATGACTATCTTTTTTTATGGCGAGTATATAGCCTTGATTTTTGCTCTTTTTAGGCTTTTCCATTTTATGCTTACCATGATGGTGGCCTGACTTTGATTTGTCTTTATGTGGCGCTAAACGCTCAAAAGCAGCACTGAGATTCGACTCAGAATCAATCAAAAACTGTCCTGATGTAACCACTTCATCTCCTTTAGAAAGCCCTCTTAGCACTTCAATTTTGCCATTTGATTCGTCCCCTAAGATTACTTCTTGTGGTCTAAAACGGCCTTTACCAAGTGATAAAATCACATGCGAACCTTTACCGGTTGTAATAACTGAGAAAGTAGGAATAACAAGCGATTTTTTAGAAGTGGGTATCAGTATTTTTACTGACGCATACATATCAGGTTTTAATGTTAAGTTCGGATTTGGAAAATGAAGCCTAACAGCCAATGTATGGGTAATCTTATCAAGCGTTGGATAGATGTATATGACTTCTCCCTGCCAAACCTTACCTGGAAGCCCAGGAAATGTTGCCTGAGCTATTTGGTTCAATTTTACCCAGTCAGCTTGCGCTTCATAAACTTCTACTCTTATCCAAACACTACTTAAATCTTCGATGGTCATTAATATTTTGTCTGGTTTAATATATATGCCATCTCGAATATTAAGCTTAGAAACGATGCCGCTTGATTTTGCATATACTTCAATTTGTTGTTTAACCTTGCGTGTCCTTTGAAGCTCGTTTATTTGATTTAGGGTTAATCCAAGTGTTATTAATTTTTTCCTACTTGCTTCGACCAATTGTTGGTTGTTATTTTGTAATGCTAAAATAAGCTCTTGCTGGGCATTGACAAGACTTGGAGAATACAGCTCAAAAAGAACCTGTCCTTTACGAACAGGATCACCTACGGCAGTGATTCGCAAATTCCTCACCCAGCCATCTATAAAAGAGTTAACATTTTCAATATCATCTTCATTAGCTGCAACATAGCCTACTGTGTCGATTGCTTTTGATATGGGTTCATACTTCGCACTAGCAGTAATAACGCCTAAATTATTAATTACTCGAGGTGAGATTTTTATGGAGCTGTCATCTGAACCACTGCCTTCATCTTCATAGACAGGAACTAAGTCCATCCCCATAGGGGATTTGCCCGGTTTATCACGCCTATAAGTCGGATTCATTGGCGCAACCCAATACTTTACCTTTTTTTCTTTTTTAGTCGCTGACTTGCTCGTTTCAGTCATCTTTGCGACAGGCAAATAACGTCCTATTAGAAATCCCAAGATTACGCCAAAGAGAATAATTAGTATTAAAATCCATTTGTTTTTCATGTTATCTACCTTGAAGATACAATATGTTAATGCCCGCTTTTGAATGATTGACTTGCTCTTTTACCTCTGCAAGTTCAATATCGAGCCATCGGATATAACCAAGTGCAACCGTTAGAAAATCTGTTTTATCATTTTGATAAGCAATTAAAGTCGAATTTGCGTATTGTTTGGCTTCTGGAAGTAGTCTTCTTGAATATAAACTCAGCTTTTCTCTAGTTCTTTTATAGTCAACAATATTCGTACCAAGTACTCTATTCAAACCTTTTAAGTCCGCATATCGTTTTGCTTTTAAAGACGATAACTCCCTTTGATTGGCCAGCAACTTTTTATCTTGCCTATCCTTGGGAAATAATGGTAGAGAAATTTTCACTTGGCCGGTAAGAAAATCCGGCCTTTTATTGCCATTTATGTTTCGACCACTACGAACACCATAAGCTGCCCCTAGACTAAAACCTGGTAAGTAATCTTGTTTGCTAATAGCAATGCTGCTTATCGCTGAATTTATATCTGAATTATCTGCTTTAATAACCGGATGACCTAACAGCATTTTCTTTGATACTTTGGATAGAACCACCTTTTTGTTATCCATAACCAATGAAGCGCTTGCTCTGTAAGCAGCCTTCTGGCCAATCCATCTAGCAAGATTTACCCGGGTATCATCGATTGCTTGACGGACTTGAATTAATCGTTCTTCAATCTGTGTTAGCTCTAGTTGTGCATTCAATACATCCTTTTGAGGAACTTTATTATTGCTAAATAAAGATGAGGCAACGTCTTTTAAATGCTTAAATGTTTTTCTTTGCCCCAACAAAATTTGTTCACTTCTTTGCCAAAAATAGAGCAAATCCCATTGCTCCCGAACAGCTTTTAAAATAAGTAATCTTTGGTTATCCTTTTGATGAAGTGAAGACATCGATTTATTATGGGTCCGTCTATATCTATATAACAAAGTTTTTCCTTTTGGGATATCTTGGTTTATTCCAAATTGGAATTGTGTCATTGGTTCTTGTGAAAAATTAAATGTATCCACTGGGAAATTAAGCGGACTAATTTGAATATTAGGGTCGGGTAGTTGACCTTCAGAAATAGCCTGCGCCTGCAAAGATTGGCCTTTTGCTTCAAACTGTCTAATTTCATCTGCTCTATTAATAGCAATACATTCAGCCTCGCCTAAAGTCAGCCCATAGCCTTCTTGAATTAATAACCATAACAAACAAATTCTAAGAATACTTTTCATTAAGCTTCTATACATTCAACAATCAACTCTTTTTTTAAAAAATTGGTGACAATCAAGCGCTCTCACCACTAAAATATTCTTCGCTTCCTTTAGCATACACAGCTTCCTCTATGCGCTTTAATGCTAATATATAAGCACTAGCTCGAAGAGAATCATCCTGAGTGTTTGCAAGCATTTGCTCGAAGCTAAAAATAATGCGCTCTGACAATTTTTTATTGACTTTATCTAAACTCCAAACATCACCAGATAAGTTTTGCACCCACTCAAAATAGCTAACTATTACACCGCCAGAATTCGCTATAACATCAGGAATAATAATGGTACCTTTTTCAAGTAATGCACTCTCTGCTTCATGAGATACAGGTCCATTTGCAACCTCTAAAATAATAGGCGCTTTTACATCCTCAACATTGTCCATTGTAATCACATTTTCAAGAGCCGCTGGCACTAATATATCAACATCTAATGCTAAAAGCTCCTGATTAGATATTTTTTGATATCCTTTCAAGTCACAAACAGAACACCCACAATACACATCATTAGGTCCTGGTACCCCGGATGTATTGCTTGTTGCACCTCCAGGGTGATGCTTTTTATGCTCGTCATTACCTCCTTGAGCGTATGCAGCTTTCATTAAAAAACCAAGAAAAACAACAAGTATTAATGCCCCTATCCCTGTCTTATACCGACTCATTTCTTAACCTTAGTATATTGAAAATGTTGTATATTTACTCTAAAAATTATATCAGCTTTATTCTTTAACTGGGATACCAAATAAAACAACGGCCACCATCAAAATAGTGAGCAAGAGGTATAATATGATTTTTATATACCGAGCACCATTGCTCTTTTGTTTTAGCAAAACAAGAGTAGAAAGCACTAACTGCATGGCGTAATAAATGGCAAAAGCTTTGGATGCAAAGGTGATAATTGTGTAAATATTAGTAAGCCAGGTTAGAATTACCCCTATTAAAGTTATCAATAGATAACTCGTTTTTGTAGTAATTTTGTCACGCATGCCTTCTGCTAACAATCCTCCACTGCCAATTGTATCAGCAACAGCTGCACTGAATTGACTCATTACAGCAGCTATAATTATTAATGCTGGCAAGATAGGAGCTATCGTTCTACAAACATCAATAACAGTCGTTTCCCCTAAAGCGTGAACATGGTTAAAAGCAGTCAGTGTGGATGTAATAAAAACCACATAAATAACCCCTGAAATAATTTGGGCGTTTTTCATGGTTTGGATACGTACATCGCGACTGTAATCACGCCCCAGATAGCGAGATGTTTCAAATCCCTGAATTATAATAAGCATACCCAGTAATTTTTGTATTGTTGTCGCCATTTCTTCATGCGGAAAAACCAACAACTGCCACTGCCCATTAAACAATGAATAAAAGTTAAAATAAATGTGGCCAAAAATTAAAGCCACTATAATAGAGAGTTTTATATTGACTGAATACGTCTCAAGAAGCTCAAGCTTAGACAAGCCTTTTAACTTTCCTGTAATCCCAATAAACAGCAACAACGCTGTAGTAAGACTATTTTCTAACACTACAGACGAAACTCCAAAACCCCGTAAAGCGAATGCAGAAAGTAGTTTTAAGTAAAAGGCAATAGAAATAACATAGGCAAGCCCCAAAACAGGTCGGGATAAATCTTCAAGCACCCTAATGAAATAAGATGTATTTTTATTCCCTTCTAACAGGGGCTCAACAAAAAGGATATTTGTTCTAATGCCACTCCCAAGAGCATAAGCGATTATAACTATCCCCCCCCATAGCCAATGGGGCAAGCTTCCCTGTGGTTAAAATTAACAAAGGAGCTGATACCAAAAAACCACTTCCAATAATTGATGCTAAAGGTGTCACCGTAGCATGCCAAATTTTTGAGGTTCGAAAAGATTTACTAAAAAGCAATAGACTAACTGCTACGGATGAAAAAATGACAAAGATATTATTCATATTAATTTTTTACTCAACTATCAAACTACCCTGATACATACCCATTTGGCAACTAAATGGGTAAGTGCCTGACTTAAGTGAATTTATTGTTATTTTAGTTAGTTTATTAACTTTTAGTTCTTGACTTATATCCAGTGTATTAAACACAACCACCTGGGCGCAAGGAGATTTATCTTTTCGAATAAACTCAAGTGTAATCATTTTTCCTTCGCGCGCTTTTAATATAGAAGGCTCATATACTCCTTCATCCACTACCACTTGAATGGCATTGTTAACTAGCCGTGTTGATTTTGGTTTTTTAAGTATAAACCACCAAATGATTAACCCAACCAAACAAAAACCAATCAAGTTAACAGTCAATGTAATCATAATGCACCTCCTTTAGGCTTGAAAAATCGCAGTCGATTTGCATTACTTACGACCGTTACCGAGGATAGTGCCATTGCAGCCCCAGCAATCATTGGATTTAAGAAAAAACCTAAGAAAGGATAGAGAATACCGGCTGCAATTGGAATGCCTAGCGTATTATAAACAAACGCTCCTACTAGGTTTTGCTTAATATTCCCCATAGTAGCACTTGAAATTAAAATCGCATCAACAACCCCATGTAAGGAGCTGCGCATTAAAGTAATACCCGCACTTTCAATGGCTACATCCGTACCTGAGCCAATGGCAAATCCCACATCAGCCTGAGCTAGAGCCGGTGCATCATTAATCCCATCACCTACCATGCCAACTAATAGCCCCTGTTCTTGAAGGCTTTTTACTTTAGCAGATTTATCTTGTGGTAAAACCTCCGCCATAACCTCATCAATACCTACCTGACTTGCTACATGATTTGCTGTAATTGCATTATCACCAGTTAGCATAATAACCTTAATTCCTTGCGCTTGAAGTCTTTCTATTGCCGATTTTGAATCTTCTTTAATTAAATCAGCAACGCTGATAATCCCTTCAATTTTATTTTCTACCGCAAAATACATCGGCGTATGACCAAGACCTGCTAGCTCACGCGCCTCTGATTCGGCAATTGATAAATCAAACTTTTCTCTTAACATGAGTTTATCATTACCAAACCAAACTTTTTGATTATCAATCTGAGCACTAATCCCATGTCCAGCAATCGCTTCGAATTCACTAACTGGCAATGTCCCAATATTCCGTGCTCGTGCAGCATTAACAATCGCAGCTCCCAATGGATGTTCAGAGCCTTTCTCAATACTTGCTGACAACTGCAAAAGACGCTCCTCACTAAGATTTCCTAAAGAGATGACTTTTGCCAACTCAGGCTTTCCATGGGTAATTGTGCCTGTTTTATCAAGAATAATGGCCGATAAGTTAGACGATTGTTGCAATGCCTCCCCGTTTCGAATCAGCGTGCCATATTCTGCAGCCTTTCCCATACCGACTATAACTGAAATGGGTGCTGCCAACCCTAAAGCACAGGGACATGCAATGATTAAGACTGTCATAGCTGTCACCAACATAAATCCCGTCACAGGTAACGGTCCAAAATTAAACCAAACTAGTGCCGTGAGTACTGAAATAACCATGACTGCAGGCACAAAAAATGATGAAACAATGTCTGCTAAACGCGCGATTGGTGGTTTGGTGTTTTGAGCTTGTTGGACAAGGTTGATGATTTGAGCCAGGGCGGTATCTTTACCTACTCGCGTGGCTTTATACAAAAAAGAACCAGCAGCATTCATGGTTCCACCAATCACCTCATCACCAACCTGTTTAGATTTAGGTAATGGTTCACCGGTTAACATCGATTCATCAATACTCGTACTGCCCTCTATAATTAATCCATCCACAGGTATTTTTTCACCAGGTCTGACACGAACCACATCATCAACCACTACATCTTCTAATGCAATATCAACTTCTTCTGACTCTTTAACAACTCGCGCTGTTTTTGCTTGAAGTCCAATGAGTCTTTTTATAGCTAGTGATGTTTTGCCTCGTGCCCTAATTTCAAGTGCAGCACCTAAATCAACCAAGGCAATAATAATAAGTGCAGCCTCAAAGTAGACATGGCGTGCAAGCTCTGGAACAACATCAGGAAACAGAGTAACAAACATAGAAAAAAACCACGCAGCACCAGTGCCTAAACCAATTAATGTATCCATAGTGGCATGATTAGACCAAAAGGCGCGATAGGCATTATGGTATAGATGGCCACCGGAATAAATCATAATAAGTAGTGACACTAAACCTATACCACTCCATACAACCTGGCCTAGAGTAGTTGTAAGCCCCGGCAAATAATCTAACAAGCTTCCCACAAGCAGAATCATACCCGCGATTCCAGCGGTGTAAAATTTTTTCAGTAATGTCTTATAATAAGCCCGCTCTTGTTCTTGCTCACTATCATTAAAAAAGCTCTCTTCATCAAAAATTTTAGCACCATAACCAAGCTTTTCTAACTCTGACTGAATAACCTCTATTGATGCATCACCTGTTACTTCCACTGTTTTTTGGGAAAAGTTAACTGAAACTGTCTCGATATTAGGCAAGCTTCCCAAAGAATTTTCTATACTTGAAACGCAACTTGCACAACTTACATTCTGCAAGGAAAGCTTAATTACCTTTGGCATGGCAAATCCTTTTTCATCCTATTGATTTAAAGTATAACTAGACTAAACTAAAAGTACTAATATAGACTATTGTTGATAATTAATTGACCAATGAGGTGGAAATGAAAACCAAGAATAAAACGTTGCTTAGTGCAAGTGTTGTAGCCTTACTTGCCAATACATCAGTTTCAGCTGAATCTAACCCCTTTAAAATTACAAATTTAGAAAATGGCTACGCTAACCAATCAAGTCAGCTAGTATCATCTTCTATGCACGGCAACAAAAATCCAGAATCTTCTTGTGGTGCATCTCATATGAAAATGAATGATGGTAAGTGCGGCGGCTCAATGGGCATGAGTGATGATAAAAAACAGCAGATGAAAAAACATATGAAAGAAGAAGATAAGGTCAAAGATGAACAAGTTGACAAGAGCAAAGACGAGTAACATACAGTGTCTTTTAATTCTATTTGGAGTTTTCATATTAGCCTTTGGGGGAACTGTCGCTAATGCAGAGCCCCTGTCCTATCAGGTCAAATACGCTAAAGAATCCAAATTAAAAGCGCCTCTTCTCAAAAATATAGAATTATTAATTCAATTACATAAGCATGGAAACTCTATAGGGCGAGTTAGTGTGAAAACTGACAAAAATGGCCGCTTTTTTATTGAGAACACTATGGGTAAGCATTTAGTCGTCCATATACTCTCAATAAAAAAAGAAAATCAAACAATCCGGTGCAGAGGAATATCCTCAATTAATGATAATCTAATTTTAATCAATTGCTATCCCAAATAAATAATGAGTTTGCACTGATGTTATATTAATCATCAAGCATGAAATCATTATCAATGCCTGTGGTAAAATATACAAATTTACTTACTTTGATAGTATCCCAGTAGAATGTTTTAATTCTATGCAAGAAACACCGATTATTCAATAGCAAATCCTTTAAAGTAAGCACATTGTTGATATCATTATCCTTTTTGAGTGGCTAGCTTTAGTCTGTTTTAAATTGTTTAAAAATATCAAGGATGTTTTCCGGAAATAGGGGGCAGCACATAGAGCGAGATTAAAATCTAAATTATGGCTTTCGTTTAAGATTTAAGTAAGATTTAGTCACCGCATACAATAGCGGTAAAATTCCTACAATTATAAATACTAAATCGCCAGGAGTACGCAACCATTCCAGCAGCCTCGCAGTTTCCTGTCCGCCGTACTCCAAACTGCGCGCATGCCAATAACCATTATTTAATACATCATAGAGTTGTAATACACCACCAGGGAATAAACTGAAAACAACCATCATCAATAAACCGATATTTAGTCCCCAAAACGAAATTTTGATGTATTTTTCCAAAGATTCCCATTGCGTATCAGTAGAAACATGCCGCATTGAAAATACTAATAGTGCAACTGCCAACATGCCAAAAACACCCATCATGGCTGCATGACCATGATTGGGAGTGAGCATGGTTCCTATTTCGAAATAACTGACAATCGGCAAATTTATGAGAAATCCAAATACCCCTGCCCCAACAAAATTCCAAGCACCTACAGCCATGATAAAGTAAAACGTCCATTGATGTGGAATGCGTATTGGTTCTCCCGAGGGTAAGCGCTCTGCTTCAGTAACTTTCACAAAATCCCATGCATCAAGCGTTAATAAAGTGAGAGGAATTACTTCCATTGCAGAAAAAATGGCAGCAAATGCCATGTTCATTTCACTATGGCCATTGAAATACCAATGATGTCCTGTTCCAATAAGTCCACCACCGAAATACAGAATTGCATCCAAGTAGATGACCCGTACTGCCGTGGTACGAGTGACGACGTTCAAGCCTAACAAAATTGTTGCGACTAATACCGTTACAAAAAATTCGAAAAAACCTTCTACCCACAGATGAATAATCCAAAACCTCCAAGTGTCAACAATTGAAAAATGTGTATTATTATCAAAAAACATTGCCGGCAGATAAAAAAATGGAATGGCTAGTGCAGCTAAAAGAAATAAACGCGATATTTCTCCTAATTCAGGATCTTTGATAACTGGGGCAATATTCCGCAATAATAATACAAACCAAAATACTAGTGCTACAGCTAGCCCTATTTGCCAGGCTCTACCTAACTCAAGATATTCCCATCCTTGCTGACCAAACCAAAACCAATATTTTGACAACCATTGAAATGTACCGGCCCATTCCCCTAATAGACTACCGATTACAACGATAACCAAAGCGAAAAACAGTATGTGAATATAAGCTGCCTGATATTTTTTTTCTTGACCACCTATCTCGCGAGCTAAGAGCAATCCACCTGCAACATATGAGGTTGCTATCCAGAAAATTGCCAGTTGCAAATGCCAAGTACGTACCACATTGCTCGGAAAAATATTAGATAAATCCAATCCAAAAAAGCTCTCTGGCTCCGCTCGATAGTGTGCTGTTAGCCCACCCACCAATGCCTGCAACAAAAACAAAAATACCACCACTACAAAAAATTTGAGGGTTGCCTGTTGGCTGCGGCTTGGATTTCCAACTTTGAAGATAGGAGCAGCTTTATCAGGATTACGTTTCCAACCCAGATAATCAAATTTACCAAATGCCAATAATACAAGTGCTGTACCTCCGAGCAAGGCAATTAGACTCATTGCACTCCAAAATAAAGCTGCACTTGATGGATAGTTGCCAGCTTGGGGGTCATAAGGGAAGTTATTCGTGTATGTGGTTACCTCGCCAGGCCGCTTAGCAACAGATGCCCAAGCAGTCCATGAGAAAAAAGCGACTAAATCCCTTAACTCTTGGTTTGAGTTGATAAAATTATGAGGTAAACCACCATTGCCAGAAGGTGATGTAAAATAATTTGACCACCATTTAATTTGTTGGTTATATGACTTCGTTTCAGCCTCTGTAAAATGTAGAACTTTATTGCTCGGTTCAAATCGATTTTTTTTCAATAACTCTCGAGTTAAAGCATTAACAACCTCCTTTTGTTCTGTTTGAAGCTCCTTAAATGGGACGTTATATTGCTCTTTTGCAATATAATCAGCAACCCCTGAAGTTAAATTATGTAAATATTGTGCTGAAAAATCTGGACCAAGATAAGCACCATGTCCCCATATGCTTCCATTATTCATTAAACCATATTTAAGAAAGATAGACTGACCTGATAAGATATCTGTTTTACCAAAAATAAGTTCCCCTTGAGGATTAATAACTTTTTGCGGTATAGGCGGCGCATCCTGTTGAACTTTATAAGTTAATGATATTAGAACTGAAAACCCTAACAGCATAATTATCAATACCGAGCGACGCCACCAGGGAGAGAGTTGCTCGACTCTGTGATTAGATTGGTTTATTTCTTCCATCTGCCGCTCAAACTCCTTTTTCACATGTATTTGTTTCTAAATCTGAATTAGAGATTGGATTCAGTGTTTATTTCAGTGTGATATATTAGATATCCTTTTTGATCATTGGATCTCAAGCTCAACATATATTACATTTTTCCCTGTATTTTTCAATAGATTATAATTTGCGTACAAACCTGAGTTTTGGATAAATTGATCCTTTAGGCAGCTAAAGGGTGTGGGGAGTAATGGAACGACCTATGCCTCGAAATACCCTGTTAAGAGAAAGCACTTCCATTGATTTCACATATCGCATGTATCAAATAATTGTGCGGTGTCTATTAAAGTCATTATAACTAACTTTTGCAAACTATATTCTTTCCTCTGGTGTTGAAATAGCTGATAATAATTTATTTAAGAATATATGTCGCACAATTTATAACCTATGTTACTATTAATTTTATATGCAATTCAATTGCTTATGACTTTACTTAGAAAATGGAATTCAACAACAGTTAGGAGGACAACACTATGATGTTTTTACTTGATTTAGCTTTTGCAGCTGAACTCATTGCACTCGCTTTTGGGGTGGGATTTTTAGTGTGGGCTTGTCGTAATAACGGAAGTGGCGTGGGCCTTGCAAAATTCTTTGGGTATCTTATAACCTTACTTGCCATTTTTGCCTTATTGTGCACAAGTTATTTCGGTATCAATTACTGGGTAAAAGGTTATTTCAAAACCCCCTCTGCTCATATGACTATGATGGACCACCAAAAACATTCAGATATGACAGCACCACAGACACATCAAGACCAATGAGCTAATATTCGTAAATGACTGATTGTGGATGTCAACAGACTGCTACGACAAAAGCAGAGCGAAAAACACTTACTATTGCGCTCATCTTAAACGCACTGATGTTTGTGGTGGGACTCATTGCCGGTATTATTGCTCAATCTACGGCACTTATTGCTGATTCTTTTGACATGCTTGCCGACTCTTTTGCATACTCTCTTGGACTAATAGCGGTAGGCCGAACAGCTAAATTAAAGAAAACCATAGCAGTCACTAGCGGAGGATTGTTATGCTTCTTAGGGTTAGGCGTTTTATTTGAAGTAGGACGACGCGCATGGTATGGAAGCTCTCCTGAAAGTAGCCTTATGATTGGGGTGGCTTGTATATCGCTGATTATAAACACCATTGTATTGAAACTTCTTAAAAAGTTTCGTAATGGCGAAGTACATCTTCGTGCTACCTGGATATTTACGAGAGCGGATGTTGTTGCCAACATAGGCGTTATTTTTTCTGGAATTTTGGTTTTGTTAACAAAATCACGCTATCCGGATTTGATAGTGGGCTTTGTTATTGGCCTTTATGTTATAAAAGAAGCTTTGGAAATTTTCAAAGAATCTTTAAAACCTTAAATCTATTTATAGACACATGAAGTTTCAAATAGTACCACTAAGTACCGACAGTAGCACCACATATGAAAACAGCAACAATCCTTCATTCAAATTCCAAAGTAGAATGTCCGATATGATATTTTTGTTTTAATAACTGCTTTATCTCCTTTTTTAACGAGGCATTATCAGGGTGATTTTCAACAACCACATGCGCTTCAAGCGCGTTCAGCTGCTCATTGATTTGCCAAACATGAACGTGGTGCAATTCTTTCACACCACCTAAGCGCTCAACGCCGTCTATTATTTCAGCGATGTCAACATCGTATGGCGCACCTTCCATGAGCAAATGAATGGCTTTAGGAATTTCACGAAGTCCTTGCCATAAAACATAAGCTGAGATGAGAAAAGTGACTGCAGCATCCACCCATAACCAATTGTATAGCAGTATTAAAGTACCCGCCACAACCACCCCAACGGAAGCTAATGCATCGGTTAGATTATGCAAAAAAGCAGCCTTTATGTTCATGCTTTTTTTAGATTCCTTATAAGTGAGCATCGCGGTTATTATATCTACTATCAACGCAATGATTGCAATAATGACAACCATCCAACCTGAAATTGGCTTAGGGTAAATCAATCTGATAACCGCTTCATACATTAAAAACAAGCCAATAATAATTAAAGTTGTAAAATTGATTAATGCAGCAACCGTCTCTGCTCTTTGATACCCAAACGTTTTTGATAAATCAGGCTTTTTTTGACCGATTTTTACAGCAAGCAGAGCTAGAAGCAGTGAGGCAGCATCACTGAAATTATGAAGTGCATCAGAAATTAGTGATAAGCTACCGGATATAAGGCCACCAATAATTTGAGCGACAGTCAGCAAAATATTTACAAATGTTGCTATAAACAATCTTTTCTCTTTTGAGGCGGTTATAACCTTTGAGTTGGATTTGTTATTCATGCGCTTCCTCGATTAGATTTTATACAAAAAAGATGGCAAGTGACTGACTCAATTGACGAAAAAATAATTTTTCCTCTTAATGTAAATTAAAATTCTGCAAGATTTCTATAGTTTTTGGATAACCATTGTTAGCTGTTTTTTCCAAGACCTTATGCTCTTCAATATTGTTTTGAAAGATAACTTCACCACACTCAGAACACATAGCTAATGCAAATTGGGCTTGTGGCAAGCCTTGCTTAGCGGCTAAATGAAACCATTTTACCCCTTCTTTGACATTTTTAGTTACTCCTTTGCCTTTATAAAATAGCACCCCGATATTATATTGAGCGATAGCATCTCCCTGTTTCGCAGCATGAGAAAACCACTTCATCGCTTCAATATAGTTTTGTACAATAACCTTGCCATAACCTGCAGCATACATTGTTCCAAGAGTAACCTGAGCCATTCGATCACCTTTTTCAGCCGCCTTGCGAATCCATATAATCGCCTCATTATGGTTTTGTGGTACGGCTTTACCCATTAAATACATGAGCCCAAGATCTCGCTCTGCATCTCGAAATCCTTGTTTCGCTGATTTATTAATCCATTTGAAAGCCTCGCTCGTATTGTATGAAACACCAAGGCCTAGTTCATACATGACTCCTAGGTTAAATTCAGCAACAGGGTCATTTTTTTCAGCAGCTTTTCGAAACCATTTAAAAGCTTCGTTGTAGTCCTGTGAGCCCCCTATTCCAGTTGCATACAAAATACCAAGGTTGCGCTGCGCAAAAGCTTCACCTTGTTTTGCAGATTTGCGAAACCATTTTGCAGCCTGCTGGTAATTTTGAGAAACACCATGGCCTGTGATATAATCTACACCTCGATCATTCCAATCAGATGGTTTTTTATAGACAAGGATATAATTGTATACCTGTTCTTTAAAACCATTAAATAGCCCTAAATAACTGCCAACACCTAAAAATATTCCAATGAAAATCAATGGTAGCATGCGCATATACATAAAACATACCTTATTATTTAAT
>PKDH01000003.1 GCA_002863045.1 Legionella sp. | reverse complement strand
TGCTTATAATTATTTATTGTGGCGCGCTGAAGATAAAGCACGCCGCGATGATTTAGGCTTTGAGCATGTCTATCACGCCAAGCGTCAAATTGACGCTTATAATCAAGCACGTAATAATCGTATGGAAGCCATGGATGCATGGTTATGGCAAACATTATCACCCAGCCTCTTGCCTGATTGTCCGGTTCATTCAGAAACGCCTGGCATGATAATTGATAGACTTTCTATTCTTGCTTTAAAGGTCTATCACATGCGTTTGCAAACCATCCGCCAGGATGTTGAAGCGCCGCATATCACGCGTTGTTTAGCAAAACTTAGGCAATTAACCGCACAACAGCAACAACTACAGCATAATCTTGCGCAATTATTAACCGAAGTTATGGCACAAACGCGCACATTTAAGGTATATCATCAGTGTAAAATGTATAACGATAAAACGCTTAATCCTGAACTTTATGCCTCATCTTAACCAAGCCATTTTTTTAGCGAAAAGGTGCGAAACCATACAATGGCAATAATAACCAACAAACAAATAAAGGTGGTGAAACCAAGGCTTATGATAAGGTAATCGATTTGCTGTTGTTTATGAGCAATATGTTGATGCGTCCGCGTTATCATATGGTCCCGTGCTTGTTTGATGAAAGTTAAAATTGTTTTTTTGCGGCTCAAATAGGTTTTATCTTCGAGCAATTGATTGGCCAATTTAATTTTGTTAGCAGCCGATAAGTTCATTTCTTGTTCAGGAAGTTGATACATTTTAAGCTCGGTTGAAAACAAATCTTGATTGATATTATGAGCTAAAAGCATCAATTTAATGGCCTTCATTTCTGACTCACGCAGGCTATCAGCCATGTTTTTGGCTTTAAAGAGATAGGATAATTCGATTTTAGAACTATTGAGCGACTTCAAAAATACCATATATTCATCAAATTGACGTATTTTTTGTAGTGCTTGCCAATAATTGGCCAGCGCTTTAGGATTAAACGTATAAGTAAATAACTGGATATTTTGTGTTAAGTGATCACTGACCAGCTCAGTTTGATAGGTAAACTTAATCAACCGCATTTGCTTAAAATTTAACGTTTGAGTTTCATTGAGCAAAAAGCGTAAACCCCATAGTTGTAGCAGCATAAAAACTAATAAGAAAAACAGCAACACCCAAGCATAGATGAGCCGGCTAAATAATTTAATGTAGGTATATTTTTTCATCCTAATTGCGCCAGTATGTATTTAAATAAGAAAAATAGGCATAACACGCCAGAAAAAATGATGGTGATAAAATAAAGATTAATGGCAAGGTTCGTAGATTTAAAAGCATCCGTGCCAATGCCTAGCCGAAATTGAGCGCCAACAAACATCATCAAGGTAAAAATTAATGCTCGGGGAAAATAATAAATCAAGCGAATCATCGCATAGCGGCGCACTACAAAATGACTTTGCTTGTCAACCAAAAAAGGGATATTGCAATAACGTTTGGTTAAGGTGTCATAAAAGCAGGTATTAATACAGGTAAAAAATAACAATAACATCAGCATCCAGAAAAAAATCCATTCAGGATGAGTGCCATAACACCACCAGTATTTGCTTATAACATTTTGCACATACTCTTTATGATAAAGATTCATATATTCTTCGTATTCAGCAAACAAACGCTTGTAGCTTGCTTGCTGATTGGCTTCTTTAAATTGTTTTAATAAAGTTAGATACGTATGTTGAATTTCATTGATTGAAGCTGTGTCAGGAAACACCAATTTAAAATGCGTATAATCAAGCATAATCTGGTTTAAATCTGCCCCCACTAAGTTAATATCAATCACATAATTTAAAATACCTAAATTCATTTGGCTTAAGTCAAGCTTATGTGTTAATTGAACATAAGATAAATCAAGATAGTGCGGCAAATGGGTATCGTTAAATGAAACATGACCTTTAAATACGCTATGAGCCAAACTTAACGATTTATCAAAAAAACTATCATTAAAACTAATGTCTTTGTTAACGGTCATCCGTGAAAAATCAGCATCTTGATTAAAATAAGACTGCTCAAAAAATACATCCTCTTTAAATAAACTGTGTTTAAAAGAAAGATATTGATTAAACATAGACTTGTTTACGGACAATTTGTGGGTAAAAATATTGCCATAAAATATACAATTAGCGCGGCAATTGAGCTTTAGTAGCGCAACAGTATCATTAAATTGATTAAAATAAAAACCACTATCGTTATCAAGCTTCACATAATAAATTGTAACGGGCGCTAAAAATGTTGACCAGTTCATCTTAAGATTTTTAAATTTTACATCACTAAGCGCTAAACCTTTGGTATAAGTTGCCAAAGTTTGATGATAATTTTGATGAGCCTTATCGCCATTTAGTAACACAGGATTTAAATAGACAACCGATTGAAACGGTAAGGTGGGGGCGCTGGAGGTGGTGAGTTGAGAAGATGTAAGCGCCGCACTTTGGCTAAAGCTTATAAAAGCTAGGCCAATGAACAGTATTTGACCCATAATTTTTAGTAATTTTAGCGCATGCTGTTGCAACAATGAAAACATCCTGTTGGCTATCCTTTTTCTTAAAAATAGCATATATCCTTATGTTTACCTCTATTTAGAAAGCGATTATGCTGAGTGGTCAAAATTACATACTGTCTTTTCTGGAGATTTACATGAAGTATATTATTTTAATTTGTTCTATCGGTTTATTTTTAAGCAGTTGTCAGCGTTTAAATTCACCTGATTTTTTTAACCTAACCCCAGGTGATAATGTCATTACCCAACGTGTGCAGACTGCTTTTGCGCAAACGCCGCGTCTGGAAAAAGCGCCCATTGATGTTTCGGTTGAGCACGGGATTGTGTCTTTGAGTGGGTTTGTTAAAACCATTCGCCAAAGCGATACAGCTGAAAGCGTAGCGACTCAAGTAGAGGGTGTAAAGCAAGTTGAGAATAATTTAATCGTGCGCAAATAAGTGTTTTTTAAAATTTTCGACAGCCTTAAAATTAGCACCTATACTAGGTAGGTGTTGTATTTATCATTCATTAAAATTAAAGGAAATTATCATGTATAAAAAAATAATAGGATTAATTTTGGCAGTTACTGCCGTTTTTGCTGCTCAGACAGTGTTAGCTAATTCTTGTCATTGCGGTGAAAAATTAGAAAAAATGGTTAATGCGTTAAATTTGACCAGTGATCAAAAAGATAAAATTAAACCCATTTTTGACCAGTTAAAATCAACCATGAAAGACAAATGGACACAAATTAAAGATATTAAAATGCAAATGGATCAACAAAGTGCTGGTGATAAAATGGATGTGGCTGTTATCAACGGTTTAATTGACAAAAAAATGGCACTCATGGGCGATATAATGAAAGCCAAGGCCTCAGCAAAAGCACAAATTATGGATATTTTGACAGACAAACAAAAAATGCAAATAAAAGCTAAAATGGCTGAAGTTAAAGCAAAAATGGCTAAAAAATGGCACCAATGTCAGCATGATGATTAATTAAGTGTTTTTTAGCATGGTAGTTAGCTTAATACCATGCTAGATTTTTAGGCAAATTAATTGCTGTTGTACGTATTGCCCCTTGTTGCATCAGATCTAGCGCTTATAATAACGGACTTTTTATAAGAGGTTATGCATGCTCATCACGAAAGAACCCAAAGCCCAAAAAAAGATTCAGTTTCGCATTCGTATGAATGAAGCGGTTTATCATGAAATTAGTGCATATTGTGAATGGGCCGGTATTAAGTATCGTGATTATTTTATCGAGCAGGCTTGTCAACACATTTTTACCCACGATGGTGAATGGAAAACTTATAAAAAACAGCAAAATAAGTAATCAGTTCTCCTAAAATTACTGGTCAATTGCTAATAGTTAGCGTATAATGCCGACTTATTGATGCAAGATGATTAAAAAATACACAATTTAATACCGGTAATCTTCTGTAAATAATCACACATAATATTTCATGTATAGGATTGCTTTGTTTAGTCAAGCGCGCTCAATATTGTTTAATTTAATTAATTTGGAAAAAGATAATGTCTGCTATAGAAACTGGCCACGTCAAGTGGTTTAACGATGATAAGGGTTATGGATTTATTAGTCGCGATAACGGTCAAGATGATGTATTTGTTCATTTCCGTTCAATTGTGGACACTGCTCCTGGCCGCAAAACACTTACCGAAGGCCAGCGTGTTAAATTCGTCGTTACTAAAGGTACTAAAGGTTTACAAGCTGAAGAAGTATCAGCCGCTTAAATTGCCTGTTTTAAAATTTTACAGTATCCGCTTAGCTTTAATGTGACGTGGCACTTGTTGAAAAAGCAAGTGCTAGGTCAACTTACCATCACCCTACCTGCTTAACTCTAATTATGCTTGCGCAGACTATTAACTTGCTCTAAGGTAATTATTTCTATCCATCAACCAGGACCCTCATGCCTAAGCTTGGGTTATTAGCCATGATGCTATGGCTTATGTTTGTTTATCAATTGGGATGGTGTGCACAACCACTGATAAAAACGACGTCTCGTCAAACACAAACGCTGCCAGTGTTTCATAGCATCCACGCGCAAGGTCGTATCAACCTCACTTTACACACAGGATTTAAACGCTCACGGCTAACGCTCAAAGGCCAAGCTATGGATGTGGCTAACCTAAAGATCATGGTGCAAAATGATACGCTTTTTTTAAAAGTTAATGCCGGTTATCCTAAAATTGCGGCAATTCAAGCCGATCTTTACCTCCCTTTTTTAACCGATTTAAGCTATTTAGGGGTTGGTGTGATAAAAGGTCGTGCTTTGCGTACCAAACGTCTGAGCCTGCTTATCGATAACCCCATGACCACTACTTTATCAGGCGCGCTTAATTTACGTGATTTAACGGTCAGAGGTAACAGTCATGTGCGTCTTAATGGCATTCAAAGTCCTCATTTAAATCTAACCATTTCAGGTTTATCGACCATTCAGTTGCAAGGTGATATGAACCTGCCTGATATTGTGATGCCAGCATCAGGTAACCTGCGTGTTCAAGGCCTAAGAAGTCGCTATGTACGAGTACGAATGGGTGGGCATGCGCATTTAGAGTTGGCTGGTAAGGCTGAAAAGCTTGATGCTGATGTCAGTGGCCATGCTTTATTCAATGGCCGCTATTTACGTGTATTTAACAGTTATGTCAAAACCCATGATCATGCGCTAGCTACACTTAATACCGCCGACAAACAACATACCTTGGCATTAGATGCCAGCGATATTTATTTTTTTGATTTACCCAGACTACGTGCTGATTTGATGGCTGATAATGGCGCGGTACTTGATATGCGCGATTGGTATAGTGTTTACCTGGAACCTTATACGCCACTTAATCGTGACTATATGAGTCGCTCTTAAATTGAATAGTTTGCCATGGGCTATTTTAGGGCGGCTAAAATGATGTCTTTATCTGCGTCAAGTGGCAAAACGTGGGCAGAATGCCTCAGCCATTTGGTGGCTACCTGCGTTTGATGTAAAAAACGTTTTGCCACCGCTTTTGTATCAATGACCGAATCATGTTCGCCCAAAAAGAGCGTGGTTGGGCATGGTGCAGTATTAACCTTGACTTGTTTAATTAAAGCCATAAGTGCTTGGATAGCCGTTAGAGGTAAGTATTGATAGGCAATTTCATAATAAGCGGATGCTTGCATACTGCCAGCGCGATTAGGCAGATATCGAAACCCTAGAGTATGCAGAAAATGGCACAAATATTTAATCAAATCACTAGAAATATTTAAATCAAAAGCGGGTGCTAACAAATACAAATGATGCAATTTTACTTCACAGGCCAGATGATAGGCTAAAACGCCACCCATTGATAAACCAACCACCGTCACCTCATCAAAATCTTGTGTTATCTTAAGACCTAATGTGCCTACATACTCAAGCAAAGCCTCGGCATTTAGCCTACTAAAATCAGCTAACGTACTGGCATGGCCTGGCAGGGCGGGTATAAAAAGGGCATCATAATGGCTTAAAAATGGGCTGAATTCGCGAAAAACTGCGGGTGTTGAGGAAAAACCATGCAGCAATAATATAGCGCGGCGCCGCCTATGATGAGTTTGATATATGGGCTGCATTAACTGCGCGTCATATGCGGTTAATGCATCAACCACGCGGCCTTGATAGAAACTGCTAAAATCAGCTAATCTCACTTAGCACTCATCAAACGATGCGGCAAACTCTCAAGGCGACCGGCTGGGGTAACTAGCATGTAATCTAATTTGCGTTGTAATTCGGCAATGGTATCGGCGCCCGCATACGTCAAGCCTGAACGCAACCCGCCCATAATATCAGCCATAATATCATGCTCATCTGTACGAAAATCCACTTCAGTGGCCACACCTTCAGCAGTTTTCCATTCGTGCATCTGACCTAAAAAATGCTCTTGTGCTTCTGCTGATGCCATGCCGCGGTAGCGTTTTACTTTAAAGCCTGCGGCATTGAGTTTAGGTTCACCTGGCGTGGGTCGGGTGCCTGCAAGCATACTGCCAATCATGACAAAATCAGCACCAAAAGCCAAAGCTTTGACGATATCGCCTGAGGTACGCAAACCACCATCGGCCACAATGGAGCGGTCGGTGCGTGCGCAATCTTGGATGCAGGTAAGCATGGGAATACCAAAGCCTGTTTTAATGCGGGTGCTGCAAACAGACCCACCACCAATGCCCGCTTTAATGATATCAGCGCCACAAGAAGCCAGATAATCAGCACCAGCATAAGTGGCCACATTACCGGCCATAATACAGCGGTCACCAAGTAATTCGCGCAAATTTTTAAGTGTTTTACCCACATATTTGGCATGCGCATGCGCAACATCTACACAAAAATAATCAGCACCGTTATCGCGCAGTGCTTCAGCGCGTTCAAGTTCATGGGTATTGCAGCCCACTGACACAAACGTTTTGGGGTTACACAAGGCAAATTCTTTAATATTTTCTTCAATACTTAAAAAGCGATGCAATACGCCAATGCCGCCTTTATCATGCATAAAATTAGCCATCTGACTTTCGGTGATGGTATCCATATTTGAACTCATCACCGGTAATTTTAAGCTTAATTTTTTAAGGCGATCGGTCATGCTGATATCGACCAAACGACGCGATTCGTGATGATTATAAGCTGGTATCAGCAAGACATCATCAAAAGTAATGGCTTGATTGCGCATAAAGGTTATCCTATAAATCTTAAAAAAATTATCATAACAAATTAAATTTATAAATGCTCAGCGGCAAAATAGGCCAACCTTGAACGCTCACCGCGCGCTAAGGTGATATGCGCGGCATACGCCCAATCTTTAAAGCGGTCAACAGCAAACGTTAACCCTGAGGTTGTTTCTGAAAGGTAGGGCGTATCAATTTGTTTGATATCCCCCAAACACACAATTTTAGTACCAGGGCCTGCACGGGTAACAAGCGTTTTAATTTGTTTAGCGGTTAGATTTTGTGCTTCATCGATGATGATAAAGCGATTTAAAAAAGTGCGGCCACGCATAAAGTTAAGTGAACGAATCTTAATTTTGCTCTGCAACAAATCATACGTGGCATCACGCCCAAATTTGCCGCCTTCTTGTGAGGCATGCAGTACTTCTAGGTTATCTAATAAAGCACCCATCCAGGGTGTCATTTTTTCTTCTTCTGTGCCTGGTAAAAAACCAATGTCTTCACCCACAGGAATGGTCACCCGAGTCATGATAATTTCCACATAACGGTTTTTATCAAGCACTTGGGTTAGGCCAGCGGCAATGGTGAGTAACGTTTTCCCCGTACCAGCACTACCTTGCAACGTGACAAAATCAATGTCTTTATCAAGTAAGAGGTTAAGGGCGAAATTTTGCTCGCGATTGCGTGCCACAACCCCCCATACATGATGTTTGGGTTGCGTATAATCACGGGCAATTTGCACAACAGCTTTGTCGTCTTTGATTGACTTAACAATGCCTTGGAATGAGTCATCTGCTGTTGCTAGGCAATCATTGACATGCCAGTGTTGCGTGATACTACCTTCAATTTGATAATAAGTTTTATAATTTTCTTGCCAGGCTTGCATGTCTTTGATGTGTGAATCCCAAAAGTCATTGGCTAAATGATGCAATCCTTGATGCAGTAAACTCACATCATCCAGCACTTTCTCGTGATGATAATCCTGCGCCACAAGTCCTAAAATGCCGGCTTTAATGCGCAGGTTAATGTCTTTTGAAATCAAAATGACCGTGCGTTGGGGATAACATTTTTTTAAGCCCAAAGTGGTGGCTAGAATCGCATTATCCACTTTATGGCCAGGCAGCGAATGCTGCAAAGCAATAGGGTCAAATTCTTCGGTTTGAAAAAACAACCGACCTGTTGGGTGCGTTTGTTCAGCAAAGGAGGGGATGGGTAGGCCTGCGGTGATTTCGGCATGGGAGGCATCGCGCATCATTTCATCTAATAGGCGATTAGTTTGGCGTACATTGCGCGCAACTTCAGATAAGCCTGTTTTATGGCTATCAAGTTCTTCTAATACGACCATCGGCAGATAAATATCATGTTCATCAAAGCGATAAATTGCCAGCGCATCGCTCATCATGATATTGGTATCAAGCACCAATAATTTGCGAGATTGATTATCCATAACAAACTCCTTTGTGTGCTTTTATAGGTTTAGATAGGATGTTTAGTGGCACTAAATAATGAGAGTACACCAAGAATGCTTAACATTAAATGACCCATGCCCCTAGTTTGGGTGGTATCTTTTGGTGTTAGGGGGTACATTAAAGTTTTTGGGTAAAAGGAGTGCTTTATGAGTGATTTGAAAAAAGGGGATAAAGTAAGCTGGAATTCGCCCCAAGGCCGGGTTGAAGGCGAAGTTGAAAAAAAACTTACCGAAGATACAACGCTTAACGGCAATACTTATCGCGCCTCAGAAGAAAACCCTAAGGTTAAAGTAAAAAGTGATAAGACTCATAAAGAGGCCATTCATAAACCTGCGAGCGTTAACAAAAAATAAGGAATTCAACATGAGTCACAAGCCGACCCAAGCCATGGCTAAAAATGCCGAAAAAGGCTTAAATCTGCATCAAAAATTTGACCGTGGCGGCACGCAAGTAGGTTTTAATCGTGCCAAGCAATTAAAGCACCAAGAAAATCTCTCAGATGATGTCATTACCAAAATGTATCAATATTTTCGCCGTCATGAAGTGGATAAAAAGGCTGAAAATTTTGGCAATGACGAAGACCCATCAGCAGGCTACATTGCGTGGTTATTGTGGGGCGGTGATGAGGGTTATGAGTGGGTGACTAAGTTGCATGATGAGCAATGATTTTTTGGTGAATATGTTCATCACTCGCGGCTTTTAATCATCAGGTGTATACTTTGGCAATTAAGTTATTTATGTAATAAAAATTTATGTCAAAATCATCCCATAGCGCCACCATTGCGCTGAATCGTAAAGCGCGCTTTGACTACACCATCGAGACTCAGTTTGAAACAGGGGTGGTCTTGGAAGGGTGGGAGGTTAAAAGTTTGCGTGCCGGTAAAGTGAATCTATCAGATGCGCATGTGATTATTAAATACGGTGAAGCGCTGCTTTTGGGTGCGCAAATTCAACCTCTGCCAACTGCCGCACACCATCTTTATCCTGAGCCAAATCGTACGCGCAAATTGCTGTTGCATCGCAAAGAACTCAATCAATTAATTGGCTATGTTGAGCGTAAAGGCTATACCTTAATTCCTTTATCATTATATTGGTCAAAAAATAAAGTTAAATTGCAGCTGGCATTGGCTAAGGGTAAAAAAACACATGATAAGCGCGAAACATTAAAAACCCGTGATTGGCAGCGTGACAAAGCACGCATCATGAAAAAAACCATGCGATGATAAATTTTATGGTCATCACAATCAAAAAATACGAGTAGGAGAGGGTATGTGTGGAATCATTGGTGCCGCATCTAAGCGTAATATTAGCCAGGTATTGCTGGAAGGATTAAGGCGACTTGAGTATCGCGGTTATGATTCAGCTGGTATTGCCATTATGAACCAAAAAGAGCAGTTACAGCGTATTCGTGTACAAGGAAAAGTGCAGATATTAGCCCAGGCGATGCTTGAAACCAAGCTTACCGGTTTAACCGGTATTGGTCATACCAGGTGGGCCACACATGGCAAGCCTTCGGAAAAAAATGCGCATCCGCATGTATCTTCTAACGAATTAGCCTTGGTACATAACGGTATTATTGAAAATCATGCGCAACTACGTACTTTTTTAGCTGAAAAAGGCTATGTATTTACCTCAGAAACTGATACTGAGGTGGCCGCTCATTTGGTGCACTGGTGTTATCAACAAAAACCAGATTTACTAAAAGCTTTGCAAATGGCTGCGCAAAAAATGCAAGGTGCGTTTGCCATAGGGGTCATTCATCTGAAGCATCCACACGAGCTTGCCGCATTGCGCCAGGGTAGCCCTTTGGTACTTGGCATCGGAATTGATGAGCATTTTATTGCCTCTGACCCGCTGGCATTAAAAGCGTTTGCTCAGTCAATCCTTTTTTTAGCCGAAGGTGATAGTGTTTTATTAAAAGCGCAAAGCTATGAATTATTTGATGCTAAAGGCCAATCGGTCACACGCCAAGTCGTGGCTTTAGAAGATGAGTGTCACGCGGCAAGCAAAGGCAATTATCGTCATTTTATGTTAAAAGAAATTTTTGAGCAGCCAACTGTTTTAGCCCAAACGCTTGAAGGACGCCTGCATTCTCATGAGGTACTAAAAGCAAGCCTTGGTCAAACATTGCATGATTTACTGCCTAACATCAAACATGTGCATATTGTTGCTTGTGGTACAAGTTATCATGCCGGCTTAATTGCGCGCTTTTGGCTTGAATCATTATCAGGTATTTCAACCCAAGTTGAGATAGCGAGCGAGTATCGCTATCGGGATGTGATTGTGAATGAGGCCACCTTATTTGTGGTTATCTCACAATCAGGGGAAACGGCTGATACGCTTGCGGCCTTAAAGCAATCAAAAACTCAGCCTTATTTAGCACGTTTGGCTGTATGTAATATTGCGTCAAGTACCATGGTGCGAGAAGCAGATACCACGCTTTTAACTCGAGCGGGTCGTGAAATTGGGGTCGCATCAACCAAAGCGTTTACCACACAATTAGCGGCTTTATTATTATTGGCCACAGCCCTATGTCCTGATAAAGCAAAAGCCGAGGCCGTATTAGAAGAGCTGCAACATTTAAGTGCTTGCTGTGAAGAGCTTCTAACCATGAGCGAGACGATTAAAGCACTTGCCCCCACGTTTATCGACAAAAGACATGCTTTATTTTTAGGGCGTGGCGTGCATTTTCCTGTAGCACTTGAAGGCGCACTCAAGCTCAAAGAAATTTCTTATATCCATGCTGAAGCCTATCCCGCCGGTGAGCTTAAACATGGTCCCCTGGCTTTGGTGGATAAAGATATGCCGGTTATTGCCATTGCCCCTAACGATACGCTTTTAGATAAACTTAAATCTAATTTACATGAAGTCAGTGCGCGTGGTGGTCAGTTAATTGTTTTTGCAGCGGATAGTCATTGGCAAGACCAAGATGCTACTTTCGTGACATTACCGGCGGCCAGTTGTCACCTTGCGCCTATTGTTTATACCATTCCGTTACAATTGCTGGCGTATCATGTGGCGGTAGTTAAGGGCACAGATGTTGACCAGCCACGTAATTTGGCCAAATCGGTGACCGTTGAGTAAGTAGGGTCTGGGCATCGTCAATGCCTGGGCATTTTACTAAAGACAGGCTATAATGCTGCGGTTTTATTACTCTGTTTTAAGGGCATCGATGAGTCAGGACACAATCTCTATTAACGCTACCTTAGCACATCAGCTTAGGGTAAATTTAACCCAAGTAGACGCGGCAGTTACCTTGCTTGATGAGGGTGCCACTGTGCCTTTTATCGCGCGTTACCGTAAAGAGGCAACGCAGGGCTTAAATGATACGCAATTACGTGAACTGGCTGATAGCTTATATTATTTGCGTGAATTTAATGCGCGCCGTGAAGTGATCTTAAGTGCCCTTAGCGCCCAAAATCAATTAACCGATGACCTAAAGCAGGCACTTTTCGCCGCTAAGACCAAAGCACGCCTGGAAGACTTATATCTGCCTTTTAAGCTTAAAAGACGCACCAAAGCTACCGAGGCCAAAGAAGCAGGGCTTGAACCACTGGCTAATCAAATTTTACAAGCGCCTTGTGCGTCTTTTGAAGCCAAGTCTTTTGTGAATCCTGCTGCTGGAATTGACGATGAAGCACAAGCTTTAAAAGGTGCACAACATATCTTAATTGAACGTTTTGCTGAAAATCCTGATTTACTTCTACAATGCCGTCAAGCATGGTGGCAGCAAGCCAAATTACATGCTACAAGCCGTGCTAAAGACCACAAAGCGGCTCAAGCTAAATACGCTGATTACCTCAAATACAGCGAAATGATTAAAAAAATTCCCTCTCACCGTGCACTTGCCTTATTGCGGGGTCGCAAAGAAGGGGTATTGCGTTTAGCGCTTGATATTGAGGGGCAACCGCAATATGGTATGGAATGCTTGGCACGGTTTTTTCACCTTGATTTAACTACCATTAATCCATGGCTGCTTGACACGCTGGCTCAAGCCTGGAAAACCAAATTATTACCCAAACTTGAATTAGAGTTATTAACTCAGTTACGTGAAAAAGCTGATGAGGCCGCTATTAAGGTTTTTGCTAAAAATTTGCGTGATTTGTTATTAACCGCACCTGCGGGTAACAAAGTGATTTTAGGGTTAGACCCAGGTATTCGCACAGGTATCAAAGCGGTGGTGGTCGATGATACAGGTAAAGTACTTGATTACGCGACAGTTTTTCCATTTAGCCCCCAAAACGCGCGTCATGAGGCCATTGCCGAGCTGGCCAAACTGATCATACGCTTTAATGTCGAGCTTATTAGCATTGGGAATGGCACAGGCTCACGGGAGACTGAAAAGCTTGTTCAAGATGTGGCTAAAATGTATCCTGATTTAACCATTACTAAAATGATTGTCAGTGAAGCAGGTGCTTCGGTCTATTCAGCATCAGCGCTTGGAGCCGAAGAGTTTCCTGAATTAGATGTAAGTGTGCGTGGTGCGGTTTCTATTGCCAGACGATTGCAAGACCCACTGGCTGAATTGGTAAAAATTGAACCCAAAGCGCTTGGTGTTGGGCAATACCAGCATGATGTGAACCAAACACGTTTAGCTCGTACTTTAAACGGTGTGGTAGAAGATTGCGTGAATTGGGTTGGGGTAGATGTTAATACCGCCTCAGCCGTACTGCTTGCTCAAGTTGCGGGTTTAAACGCCACGTTAGCCGCGAATATTGTGGCGTATCGTGATGAACATGGTCGCTTTAACTCTCGTGAAGCTTTAAAAGATGTCCCCAGAATGGGTGAGAAAAGTTTTGAGCAAGCTGCAGGCTTTTTACGGGTTTTAGAAGGGCATCAATTATTAGATACCTCAAGAATACATCCTGAGGCCTATCCCTTGGTTGAAAAAATTCTAGCGCATACTCATCTATCTCTATCAGAACTTTGGGGAAACCACGCCATTTTAGACCCACTTGACCCAGAGCAATTTGTGACTCATCAATATGGTTTACCCACCGTTTTGGATGTGATTACTGAACTAAAAAAACCACAATGCGACCCGCGCGCACCGTTTAAAATGGTGCGATTTAAAGAGGGGATTGAAAATATTGCTGATTTAAAATTAGGCATGATTTTAGAAGGTGTGGTGAGTAACGTCACTAATTTCGGCGCTTTTATTGATATTGGCGTGCATCAAGATGGTTTGGTGCATGTTTCTGAGATGACCCATCGCTTTGTCAACGATCCGCATCAATTTATCAAAGCACAAGACGTGGTACAGGTACGCGTGATTGAAGTTGATGTGGCTAGAAAACGTATTGGGTTGAGTTTAAAGCTTCAGGAAAAACCAGTCGAGCCTGTAAAGGCTGCGCCTAAATCTGTACCAAAGCCTACAACTACCACGAAGCCTGTGATTAAAAAGGCATCTAAAACGCCCGTTCATGACCGAACTCAGACCACGAAAGTTCGTGCGCAACCAAAAAAGAGCGTATTTAATACGTCAATGGCCGATGCCCTAGCTAAATTAAAACGAGACCTCTAAATGCAACCAAAAGGTGAAATTACCATTCAAACCATTGCCATGCCAGCTGAAACCAACGCCAATGGCGATATTTTTGGTGGATGGTTGGTCTCACAGATGGACTTAGCCGCAGGTGTTTTAGCCAAGCGTATGGCTCATGGACGCGTGGCCACAGTGGCAATTAATTCAATGACTTTCTTATCGCCGGTACACGTAGGGGATATTGTGACCTGTTATGCGGAGTTACTGAAAGTTGGTCGTACTTCGCTTCATATCAGTGTAGAAGTATGGGCCGAGCCTGCCACCCATACGGGTAAATTTCGAGTCACTGAAGGCCAATTTGTTTTTGTCGCCATCGATGAGCAGGGCAAGCCCAGGCCGGTTGTTACCGAATGACCATACAATCATCTGAGTTAAATCGCTGGCTTGACACACTATCGCACTTGATTGAACAGGAAAAAGAGCCAGAAGCGGCTCATTTTACCTTATTTATTCAGCATCCTGAGTTAAGTTTTCACTTAATTGATATCATTGATAAAGATAAATCACCTGATGGCGGGCAGCAGGCTTATTATGCAGCGTGCATTTTTGCTTTTGAAATTTGTGTGGCGCAATTTCAAGCCATGATGGAAGTGAATCCCAAGCAGGCGACCAAACATGTCACACAGCTTATGACCCATTTGGCCGGGGTGATTCGTCATAGCGAGCATCACCTTAGTTATTGGTTACCTATTTTAAATGCGTTTTATGAGGCACATATTGAACTAAACGCTGATTTGCAGGCGGCTTATCATGGGTTAATTGATAACGAACAACAGCATACAAGTTCAACACTGAATCATTTAGATGCCATTGAGGCGATGCTTACTGAGCTTGATCATCTGTCTGATTTTGATGTTGCAGAAAATTTTTTTGCGCAAGGTTATGCCATGCCTGCTGAATTTTTCGCCGATTTAACGCTTGATTTATTTGCACTTAAAACTGGCCAATCAGTGGCTTTACTCATGTTATTGCATCCTTTGGCCGAAGTACGTGAGCTTGTGGTTGAAGCCATTGGTGAGGTGATTGATAGCCGCGTGTTATCAGCGCAATCACGCGCCCGTTTAAAAGCCATTCGTCAGTGGTATCCGGCTAATTATCATCCGATATTTGATCAATGGTTGCGTCGGCAATATTTTAAAGGTGGGCATCTAACTGATACGCCTTATAACGTGGAACTTATGGGTATCAAAGCCAGTGAAGTTGATGGCAGTGGGGCGCAGGGTTTATTTTTGCATATCAAGCAAGGCCGCAATCACAAGCTTGCCGGTGTACTTTATAAGATGCAGGTTGGTATCAAAGAAGCGTGGGTGACGCCAACGTTGACCAATGCTCAAATTAAAAAATATCAAAAAGAAGCATTCGATGACAACATTACGCTGCGCACCATCGATATCAGGTATCTAGAGCAACTAACACAGCATTTTTTAGCATGTATGGTTGAAAATAATACCATACCGGATTTGCATCTGCTTGAAATACAAGAATTATTACAGTTACACATTGAGCCAAAATTATTGGATATTGAATTAGTTTTACAAGATTTAACGGTTCAAATTGTGCCCTTTACGCCGGATATTGTACAAACAGCATTTAAAGAATCTAAGCACTGGCTTAATCAAAAAAATTTCGCCGCTTCATGGTTTGTGGAAAGTGCGACTGTGGATAAACTTGTAAATCGTGTGAGTGTCATAGATAAAGGTATGCGGATTTGTCAGGATGTTGAGCAAGCCATTGAGTTGATTTTAACCCATGAATTTGAGCAAAATCGTGCATCCTGGCTGTTTCATTTTGTGTGGACGGCACTATGGCTTAAGACATCGGCACGTAAACATGAACGCACTTGGCAGACTTGTTGCCTTATCGCTCATGCCATTGCCAATCATTATCCGTTAAAAGACATTCCGATTATGCAAGCCATATCTCATGCCAGTGTGCTTAATAGCCTTGAAACCATGAGCGCACGAGGTACGCATTTACACACTGAATAAAGTTGTGGATAAGTTTGTTATTATTTTTAGTTGCAATTTTCTAAAAAATATTAAGTGATTGATTTAAAAGGTTTTTTTTAGATATAAAAATATATCAATCTGTGTATAACTTTATTAAATTCAAGTGGATGCATGATGCCTGCTTATATTAAGCCAAACAACCACGCTTGTGATGATAAAATACAAACTTTGTTTGATTTTCGTGAGCTACCTTATATGCTTGCAGCCACACCTTTTAAGTTTAGCGCCGATTTTAAAGAAAAAATTGCAGCATTTTCAGCGCAATTTAAAGAAACGCCTTCTATCACCCTTGACCTACTCACCGCTTGGAAACTGATTGTTTGTACGCCTTGGTCAGCGATGCTGGTTGATGCCGATGATTTAACTGCTGAAACAAAAGCAAATTATCCCACCTTTTGGCACTATTATATGCATCATGCAGGTAAATTATCAGCACACGCTGTGCCATATCATGTGTTACCCAGTCTTTTTGACGTGTTGGAGGCCTTTTTGCCAGGCGCTAAAGAGTCGTCTTTAGATCAAGCCTTATTAAGTTTATGCATTGAACTCAATCAATGTTCTATTGAGCAGATGAATGACTTTTTAAATACAGAGGTCTCACTTGGTTCATCTTCGTTATCATTAGGGTATATTCTGCTTGATATATGGTTAGCACCTGAGAATTTCATAAGCCAAGCTGGAATTTTAATGGCATGGATTGGTACGCAAAATCCAAGTTTAATTAGTGATTCAGAACTTTTTCATCAACACTACCAAACTCTAAAGATAGGGCATTTTTTTGATAGAGAGGCTTTGATACATCATTATAATGCCTTGCCTGTTGCCGAGCATGAGCCTTATTATGAGCTTTTTCAAACACTTAAGCTGCGTTTAGAATTACTCACAGATATTGATGAAACGATTTTAGCGGAGTTAAGCAAGCTTTATCACGCACGCTGGCAGTATATTGCTTTAACCAACAACGATTATTTTCAAACATCTAGGGGTATAAACGAGCCATGGGTCCGTTTAGCGTTATGCTTAGAGGGCGCCGGTTTCATCGAAAGTGGTTATCAATTACTTATACCCTCACTAAAAACCACGCATAATGCCACAACCCAAGCTAAATTAACCCATGCGTCGTTACAGGATTATGTATTAAGCGAAGCCGAAGATGAGCTTATTTTAAGACAGGATTGTTGGCAGTATCACCAACTTCATCATACTTGGGCATATTGTGGTCGATTAGGATTGCGTCTTTTAACCGCTCTAGAACTTAAAAGATTACTTCAAGACGAGTCGTTTGCAGCGTATTATCATCAAGTAACGCCTACAGCTTGTCATCACTATTTATCCAAACGTACCATTGATGAAATTGGTTATTTAATTGACCATAGCGTCCATGCCACAGGCTTTAAAGCCGGGGAAGACTATAATCTACTTGAAATGACCCAAGCCTGCTTAGGCTATCAGCGCTTTTTAGACTACTGTACTTCGCTAACCGCAGCCGAACACCAAACACTTTACAACCATCCAATTGAATTATTCCATAAGCGCTATCTTTTTAAAGATATCTTGCAGGCGGTGTTTGAGCAGGGGGAATGTGTGGCCGTATATGGCCAAATTTTGATGAAACTTGTGCTCGATTATCATCCCTACACGCTATTTAAACCAACCATTGAAGCCAAAATTAATCTGCATAGCATGCGCTTATTATCGGCCAAACATGCTTATGCTGAGTATGCGTATCTAACCGAGCCACAAGCATTGGCGCGCTTAAAAGTTATTTTTGTTTCACTGATGACCCGACAATTTAATTGCTTATACTTTTCAGGGGTAAAAATTAAGTTTGGTGATTTTGAGAATTTAACCACCGCCACCGGTGAAAAAATATATCTGTTAATTCGCGAAATATTAACAGAGCACACAACCACTTCAGCGGTTTTTGTGTATGCACAGTTAATCGAACATATTGTTAAACCCGCGCTTAATAAAGATTTTGTCACAACGCTTAAACGCTATCCTGATACCGACCTATGGCTACAGCAGATTTTGGCTAATACGTTGGCGCATCACAAAGCAATACATTGTTTTGAGCCAGGCATCTTGCATGCCAGACTAACCTATTTGCAACAGATTTTTTCGCCATTTGATGACAAAATGAATAATTTTGTGACCGATATGATAATATTTAAGCAACAATATCCTACTGACACAAAGTACTGGCTAGCAGTTAACATCGCTTTGCAGCATTTGCTCAAGCAGTTAAAACCCTTATGGCACGAGCGGGTGTTAACAAGTCTTGAAGAAAACCTAAGTGCTAAAGTCTCTGTTGCGAGGTTTAAAGATAAACATCATGCGAAGCCACAATTTTTTGCTAGACAAGCTTCCTATGAAAATAATCCCATCATTGAGTCCCCACCTTCTGAGCTTTCAACGCTAGGTTTGTAGATATCTTTGCTTAGATACATTAGACAATTTGATTATATTTTATAGCTTATTTAATAAATCCTTAAGCTTAATTATTTATACTGTGAATCATTAAAAAATGAGAGGAGTAGGGAATGTTAGTATCTGAAACAGTAACAAATTACAAGAAACTTATAAAAATAATGATTCATCATCAAAAATTTAGTTTAAAGAGACTTTCAAATCCTGAATTAGATTGTTTTGCTAAACAATTAGATGATTTAGTTGACAACTATATCATATTTTCAAATAAAGATTACAGGCTGGAAGTATGGGTTAAAGAGGGTATAGGAGCATATGGAAGACGATATGATACGAAGATCAGCCAAGGTGCACATTTAAATATACTTATGATTGATTTTGCTAACCCATTAGCGATCAGTTCCATTTTGGCTCAATATGAGGATATTGACCAAACCGTTGGCAGTAGCTTATACGTCCGAGATGGTAAGATTTTGCTAATCGGCTTAAATGCTTCTCAAGAAATGCCTCGTGAAGTGGCGCAGTTTTTATATAATAAGCGACGCGAAATTTTCTATGCGGAAACGCGTGAAAGCGATTTAACTAATAATTTATTTGGACAATTAATTGATGAAGCATTAACGGCTTTATTAGCATCGCTTAACAACACAAAAATTTTGCCGCGCCATGATACAGAAAAGTATGAACAGATTATCTTAGGTACATATGATAATGCATCGTCGCTGTCCTGCCAAAGTGCAGAGCCTACATTAGAAGAGATAAGCGCGTTCACCAATGATTTTCGCAAAAAATATAGAGAGCTTACTCCTCCATATAGGCAGACACTTTCATTGTTTAAATCTAACGCTTTAAACATGCTTGGTTGCCCAAATCGGGGTACCTATGACACTTGGTCACTTAGAGATATCATCGGTTTTGTTGTGAATGAACAAGCGAATGATCCAACGCTTAACGTTGTTAAAGCGCTAAATTGGTTTGATGAGAGAGGCAATATACATCCAGATGCACCTAAAACTGTGCGCTACTATCATGCTGAGCTTGTAGAGCAATTAAACCAACAAAATGGCCCTTCGTTATAAATAAATTTAAATCGAGTGATGTTCCACGTGGAACATCTATGGTTTGATGCCATAAGTT
>PKDH01000009.1 GCA_002863045.1 Legionella sp. | reverse complement strand
TCACTTTATTCAAATAGAATCATCTATATCTATAATTATCGACTATGCTTAATTTGAGATATTTTCACTTTAAAAGGAGATAATTATGGATATGTCCCATTCACCGCTTAGCACTACTAATTCGACCAACTCTCAAGATCACCATGTACGCCAAGCAGCCGCAGATTTAGTGCAAGAAAGCAAAAAAATGGCCAATGGTTTGTATGAAGATAGTAAACACAAGATGCAAGCTATGCAGCACACGATTCAAGATTATTCAGCAGAAGTTGCACAACATGTTCATACCAAACCGCTCAAATCAATATTTATCGCAGCCGGCGTGGGTTTTCTTTTATCTTCTCTTTTAAAACATTGATTGCTCTTGGGTCTTAAATATTTAAGACCCATAATGTAATAAGTGTTTTTATCACTTGCAATTTGTTTATTTTAATGTAAAATTGCGCAATTATGCGTAAATATTATATGATCACTGGTGTATTGATTGTGCTTTTGGCTGCTATTATATTTTGGCCAAAACCTACACCCACACTCTATCAAACTTCATTTGAGCAATTGCCAGGCTGGTATAAAGCGCCAAATACTCGCTCTTTTAAAGCATTTAAACGCTCTTGTGCTATTTTTTTACGGCAAAATGATGATAAAAATGTCGGTACTAACCATATTCCCTTAAAAGCCAAAGATTGGAAACCGGCATGTAAAGCAGCTTTAGAAGTTGCACCTGTCACCAATGAAAATGTACGCTATTTTTTTCAAACATGGTTTAAACCGGTAGTATTTCATCAAACATCAATTAAAAAAGGCTTATTCACTGGATATTACCTACCTTTGCTCAATGGTAGTCTTAAGCCTACCAAACGTTTTCATGTACCTATTTATGGTTTACCTGATAATCTAATTACGACTGTAAACTTAGACAAATTTCAAAGCACTTTGCCTAAACGTCATTTAGTCGGCCGAGTTGAACATCATCAATTTAAGCCTTTTTATACGCGTGAAGAAATTAATAAAGGTGTGCTTTTAGGACATGCTCCCGTCTTGGTGTGGGTGGATAGCTATATCGATAGGCTTTATTTAGAAATACAAGGTTCAGGCATCATTAGATTAAATGATAATACCAATTTGTATGTAGGATATGCTGGTGAAAATGGCGCGCCTTATACGCCTATTGGGCAAGTCCTTATCCAAAAACAGGTACTTTCCAAAAAAAATACCTCAATGCAATCAATTCGCGCCTATCTAGAAGCGCATCCTGCTGAAATACTGCCTGTGATCAATCAAAATAAGTCGTTTGTTTTTTTTAAAATCCTTAAGCACACCGCGGCTATCGGTGCTCAAGGCGTTGAGCTTACCTCAGGCTATTCACTGGCTATAGACCGCCAATGGGTGCCTTTGGGTACCCCACTTTGGTTAGATACCACCTACCCTGAGAGTAAGTATAAACAAACTGTTTTACAGCGCTTGATGATTGCCCAAGATACAGGTGGTGCGATTAAGGGTAAAGTACGCGGTGATGTGTTCTGGGGTGCAGGACCTAAAGCCACATACATTGCGGGAAAAATGCAAAATAAAGGTCAGTACTGGCTGCTTATTCCCAAGCATTGTGTCATTAAAATAAACAATAATGTGTGATTAAAATAATAAAATTATCTTTTTTGTCTATAATTTAGACTAAGGACATAATAAAGGAATCAGATGATGAGTACTTTTTTTAATTTAAATGCACGTTATTTTTTAGGGTTATGCTTGGTGGCTTGCGTTGCTTTTAGTAATTTTAGCTACGCAAACCCCAAAGCTGCTGCAAAAACTGGTTTTAATGTAGCGTGGTCAACTACCTATTATCATCGCAATTATTATCCTCGCGGTTATTATCACCGTAATGTTTACCCAGGCTATCGCCCTTATCCTAATCGTTATATACACAAACCTTATCGTCGCGTATGTAATAAACAATGCGTTAGAGGTCCACGGGGCGTAACTTGTCGCAAAGTTTGCTATTAAATCTATAAAGGTATGTTTTGCGTAATAAGATCAGTATCACTGGTATAAGCCCATGATTTTGGACGACGACGCCAAAACGTGGGTTTAGGTTCTTGGGAATATAATCGCGGCTGCTCATGCTTCGTCTTGATTTGCGGCAAAGGAGCATTAAAAGACTCATTTTTAAATTGCTCTAAAATAGCTTGACGAAATAGGTTTAAATGTTTGGACAATGGATGAACCTCACTTTGACATGACGCATGCATTCTTATAATTAAAGCTTCTTTTTTTTCGATACTATTTTTGCTATCAATTTGGTCAATGATTTCATTAAACATGGTGATATCACGTGCAAATAAAATCAGTGGTAGTGGCGTATTTTCATGGTTTAGCCATTGACGCATGGTATTAAAATTGCCAATAGGTGAGAGCCAATCTTCAAGATTTAAATACATGCGCTGCTGTGCTTTATTTAACGCATGACTATAAATTTCAGGAATGTTAAGTTTAACTAAAAGTGCGCTCACTAAAAAACAGCTTTCAGCCTGTTTGGTTTGCCATAACACATCAGCCACCTCAACCCAACGACGAAAAGCACTTAATTTGGCATCAAAAATAGCATGATGCTCAATATCATACTGAATAAAATGCTCGACCGTTTTATACATTGTTAACCATTGTTTAACAGCTTTTGAAGCGTCGATGGTTTGCCATTTAGCTATTTCAGCAAAATCTTTAGGACTTAAAAGGCGTAGTTTTTCATTAAGCAATGCAGGTATTAAGGTTGCATAGTCATGCGTAATGGCATTGTCTAAAGCCTTATAAATGCCAGATGCTTCTTTACTTGATTGAATGGCTTTTTTGAAGGCTTTGGTTGCCATCATGTCATCTAGTTTAACCGATGGAAAAGGTTCTAATAAAAGTTTGGGATGCGCGTTTATCCAATCCATAAATACTTTTTTTGACATGCTTTGTCCTTGGTTTGCACAAAAGATTACTTAACTATTGACATAGTTAAGCTTTAAGTCAAGAAATGAACTGATTTATTTCAAATAAACTAAATTGATAAGTTAATTACCTAATTTCGGTCAACTAATTACTGAATTGAAATAGCATTGTGGCATGAAAAAATGTTAATTATACGCTATGATAGATGTTTTTAAATTTGGGAGTTGGTGAATGAAAGTCGGTCAAGATAGCCTTGCCACATGCAGTCAATTACAAGTAGATGATAAAATTTATGACTATTTTAGTTTAAAAAAAGCTTATGAACATCATTTTCCCAATATTGCCCGCCTGCCTTATTCCTTAAAAGTTTTGTTTGAAAATCTATTACGTTTTGAAGATGGCAAGACTGTGCATATAGATGATATCAAGGCATTGGCACAATGGACTAAAACTGCAACATCAGACCATGAAATTGCTTATCGACCGGCACGCGTTTTAATGCAAGATTTTACTGGTGTTCCAGCAATTGTTGACTTAGCTGCTATGCGGGATGCTATTAAAAAGTTAGGTAAAAATGCTGAGACCATCTCTCCCTTATCACCCGTGCATTTGGTCATCGACCACTCAGTTATGGTCGATAAATTTGCCTCAGCCGATGCGCTTGAAATTAATACCAATATTGAGATTGAGCGCAATAAAGAGCGCTATCAGTTTCTGCGTTGGGGGCAACAATCTTTTGCCAATTTTCAAGTTGTGCCTCCAGGTACCGGTATTTGCCATCAAGTCAATTTAGAATATTTAGGTAAAGCTGTTTGGACTAGCAGGTCTGATAATACGACTTATGTCTATCCTGATACGCTTGTTGGCACAGATTCACATACCACTATGATCAATGGGTTAGGTGTGCTTGGTTGGGGTGTAGGTGGCATTGAAGCAGAAGCGGCGATGCTTGGCCAACCAATTTCGATGCTTATTCCTGAGGTCATTGGGTTTAAGTTAACAGGCCAATTACGTGAAGGCATCACCGCCACCGACTTGGTTTTATCAGTCACACAAATGCTTAGAAAAAAAGGTGTGGTTGGTAAATTTGTGGAGTTTTATGGCTCAGGTCTAAGCAAGCTACCTCTTGCCGATCGCGCGACCATTTCTAACATGGCGCCTGAATATGGTGCGACATGTGGCTTTTTCCCCGTTGATGAAGAGACTCTACGTTATTTATCATTAAGTGGTCGCGATGAGCACACAATTCAATTGGTTGAAGCTTATTATAAAGCCCAAAACATGTGGTATGACCCTAACCTACCTGAGCCCATCTTTACCGATACAATCTCCCTTGATTTAGCGACCGTTGAGCCATCTTTAGCCGGCCCAAAACGTCCGCAAGACAAAGTTACGCTTTCCTCGCTTCCTAAAGAATTTGCAGCCCTGTTAGAGAAGGCTGATAAAAAAGCTTCTACCTGTTTCCCTGTAGCAAATGAAACCTTTAAGCTTGAACATGGTGCGGTAGTCATTGCCGCTATTACCAGTTGCACAAACACCTCAAACCCAAGTGTGATGATGGCGGCCGGCCTTTTAGCTAAAAAAGCTGTTGAGCAAGGCCTTTGTCGTAAACCCTGGGTTAAATCATCTTTAGCACCTGGCTCTAAAGTTGTGACCGACTATCTAAACAAAACCGGCCTACAAACTTACCTAGATAAATTAGGTTTTAATCTTGTGGGGTATGGCTGTACGACTTGTATTGGTAACTCAGGACCACTACCCAAAGCTGTTGCTGATACCATCATCGATAATGACATGCTAGTGAGCGCTGTTTTATCGGGTAATCGAAATTTTGAAGGACGCGTTCATCCTTTAGTGCGGGCTAATTGGTTAGCCTCCCCGCCTTTGGTTGTCGCCTATGCACTGGCAGGCTCCACACAAATTGATTTGAGCTCTGAGCCATTAGGTCAAAACGAGCAGGGTCAAGATATTTATTTAAAAGATATTTGGCCCACCAATGCTGAGGTTGCTCAAGTTGTTTCAACCGTCACCCATGCCATGTTTAAAAAAGAGTATGCCGATGTTTTCAAAGGTGATGAGCATTGGCAAGCTATTGACGTCGCACCTACCACCACTTATCAATGGAATAAACATTCGACTTATATCCAGCACCCACCTTTTTTCGAAAATTTATCGCTAACACCTGATGCCATTTCACCTATCAAACAAGCACGTATCTTGGCACTTTTAGGTGACTCTATTACCACAGATCATATTTCACCTGCAGGTGCTATCAAAGTAGATTCACCCGCCGGACGCTATTTAATTGCCCATGGTGTTAGTGAAAGTGATTTTAACTCGTATGGTTCAAGACGTGGTAATCATGAGGTAATGATGCGCGGTACTTTTGCCAATATTCGCATTCGCAATGAAATGACACCCGAAGTAGAAGGCGGCTTTACACGCTTCATACCTGAAAATAAAGTCATGTCAATTTATGATGCAGCCATGCGTTATCAAGCCGCTCATATACCTTTGGTGGTAATTGCCGGCAAAGAATACGGAACAGGTTCTTCACGTGATTGGGCAGCAAAAGGTACCAATCTTTTGGGCGTTAAAGCGGTTATTACTGAAAGTTTTGAGCGTATTCATCGCTCTAATTTAATTGGCATGGGCGTATTGCCTTTACAATTTAAAGCAGGAATTAACCGTCAGACACTAAAACTTGACGGCAGTGAGCTTATCACGCTTGCACTTGATGACGAATTAAAGCCTGGCATGACATTATCGATGCTCATTGAGCGCACTGATGGCTCTAAAGAAGAAGTGTGTGTGCTCTGCCGTATCGATACGATGAATGAACTTGCCTACTATCGACACGGCGGTATCTTACAGTATGTTTTACGTCAACTAAATTAATTCTTTTTTTAATCATTATTTTCATGGCCTAAAATTTAATAATTTTTAGGTCATGATTTTCTCCTAGTTGCTTACGGAAGTCTTATGCTGCCTGCTAAAAAAGTATTATCAGTTTTCTCCTTGGTTATGATCAATGTCATTGCAGTTGATAGTCTGCGTACGCTGCCAATTAGCGCCAAACTTGGGTTACCGTTAGTTTTTTATTATCTTCTAGCAGCTGTTGCTTTTTTTATACCAATTGCCTTAGTTGCCGCAGAACTTGCCACAGCCTATCCGGATAAAGGTGGTTTGTATGTTTGGGTGCGTGAGGCATTTGGTCGACAAGCGGGCTTTATTACCATTTGGTTACAATGGATTTATAACGTGGTGTGGTACCCTACCATTCTTAGTTTTATTGCCGCAACTTTTGCTTATCTTTTCGCGCCTGATTTAGCGCATAACAAATGTTATCTCTTAATCAGCATTTTGAGTTTATTTTGGCTTTTTACTTTTTTGAATTGTTTTGGTATGCAAGTTTCAAGCCTTGTGAGTATTTTAGGTGCCATTTTTGGCACCCTTTTGCCAATGATGGCCATTATTCTATTGGGTTTGATTTGGCTTATAAAAGGTTATCCAACTGCAATTAATTTACATACTACGTTTTTACCCAACGTCCATGAACTTGGTAATTTATCTTTGTTTACTGCTGTTTTGTTTGGCTTAATTGGTGTAGAAATGTCAGCAGTTCATGCTGATGATGTTAAAAACCCGCAGCATGATTATCCCAAAGCAATTTTCTATTCAATAATTATTATTTTTTGTACCCTTGTTTTTAGCTCTCTGGCTATCGTGGTCGTTGTACCTACCCAACAGTTAAGCGTGGTAGCAGGTTTAATTGAAGCTTTTTATATTTTCTTTAATGCGTTTGGCTGGCCGTGGTTGACAGATGTAGTTGCTATTTTAATTATTCTTGGTGGCTTAAGTGGCGTATCAGCCTGGATAATTGGCCCGACCAAAGGCTTGCTTGTTTCAGCGCACGATGGCTCTTTACCCCTATTTTTGGGGCGCACCAATCGTCATGGTGCACCAGTTAATATATTAGTTATTCAAGGCGTTATTTTTACGATTTTAAGCAGCGTTTTTATCTTATTTGATTCAATCAATGCTGCTTATTGGTTGTTAAGCGATTTATGTGCGCAGATGGCATTACTGGTTTATATTTTTATGTTTGCTGCTGCAGTTAAATTACGCTACAGCCAACCACACAAACATCGCGCTTATAAAATACCAGGTGGCCATATAGTTATGTGGTTTGTGGCCGGCCTTGGTATTACCTGTTGTGTATTAGCAATGCTTATTGGTTTTATTCCACCTACACAAATTCCCATCGGTAATATCTATATGTTTGAAACATGTTTTATTGGTGGATTGGTGCTTTTTGTGGTTATTCCATGGATACTCACCAAAAAGCACGTTAAGAATTTACTAGATTAAATCTCATCGGTTAATGACATTAAGCTGGCATTGCCACCAGCAGCCGTCGTATCAACTGTATAGGTGCGTTCAAGGCATAAGCGCTGCAAATAAAATGGTCCACCGGCCTTGGGACCTGTGCCTGAAAGCCCTTCACCGCCAAAGGGCTGTAACCCTACTACAGCGCCGGTCATGTTACGGTTAACATAACAATTTCCTACATGTACGCGCTTTTTAATCGCATCAACACGATGATTAATTCGGCTATGAATGCCAAGCGTTAAACCAAAGCCTGTACCATTAATTTCGTTAATAACCGATTCTAAATTTTTCCATTTGAATTTGATGACATGTAAAATTGGGCCAAAAACCTCTTTGGTTAGTGTTTCAATTGATTCAATCGCAATTGCAGTAGGTGGCATATAATACCCTTTTTCATCGATATCATCGCTCAGCTTACACTGATAGATAAGATCATATTGCCTGCTCAGCAAAGCCACATGTTGCATCAACCCATCTAATGAAGCTTTATTAATCACAGGCCCAACATCTGTCGCAAGCCACCTCGGGTCACCCACACAAAGCTCGGCCATCGCACCTTTTAATAAACTAACAAAACGCGCATATATATCTTCTTGAATATACACAACCCTAAGAGCTGAACACCGTTGACCTGCTGAGCCAAAAGCTGAGTCAATAACATCAACCACCACTTGTTCAAGTAAGGCGGAAGAATCAACAATCATGACGTTTTGCCCCCCGGTTTCAGCAATAAGTGGTATGATTTCACCACCGCGTGCGGCTAGGGTTTGATTAATATGTGTGGCGGTTTGATTAGAGCCTGTAAACAATACGCCTTTGATAGCAGCATGTGCAACAAATGCTTGACCTAGTGTGCGACCTGAGCCAATTAATAATTGCACTACCCCATCCTCAATACCTGCTTGGTACATCAACTCGATGGCTTTTCTGGCAATTAAGGGCGTTTGCTCAGCAGGTTTAGCTAACACACAATGACCTGTGACCAAAGCTGCCACAATTTGACCTGTAAAAATAGCCAGCGGAAAATTCCACGGACTAATGCATAAAATTATGCCGCGGGGATGCAAAGAAAGTTCGTTTAATTCCCCAGTGTATCCTTTTAAGCTTCGCGGTTCACTCATAAGCTCAATGGCCATCGCTGCATAATAACGGCAAAAATCTACCGCCTCGCGTACTTCTGCGACACAATCTCGCCAAGTTTTTCCAGCTTCAAGCATCAGTAGAGCGAAAAGCTCTGTTTGATGCGCTTCAAGTAAATCAGCATAGCGATTTAAGCAATCAGCACGTTGACCCACAGGCTTCACCGACCATGCTTGAAAAGCTTTGGTCGCTTTTAAAATAATATCCTCAACCTTTGCAACGTCAGTTTTTATGATACTACCCACACAATAATCTGGCTTTTGCGGCGCATAACTTTTATCAAACGCTGTATTAGACAAATGCGCTGTTTTAATATGCCATTTTTCTGCACTTACTTGTTGTAAACTGGCTTTAAGATGCATAATTTCTTGGCGATCGTTTAAATCAATACCACTAGAATTAAGTCTCATTGGTGCAAAAATATCTTTGGGTAGCACAATATTTTGATTAATTTTATCTAATAATAAACGTGATTTTTCTAAAGGATTTTCAGTTAACGTATCGATGGTTTCATGCTCATCAACCACACGATTGACAAAGGATGAATTCGCGCCATTTTCTAATAAGCGGCGTACTAAATAGGGCAATAAATCTTCATGGACACCCACAGGCGCATAAATACGGCAAGGCATTCCCTGTGTTTTTACAATTTCTTGATAGAGTTCTTGTCCCATGCCATGTAAGCATTGGAACTCAAAATCACGATAATCTTTAGCAAGTGTTAAAATTGTTGCAACAGAATAAGCATTATGGGTCGCAAATTGTGGATAAATAGCATCGGTTAGTGTCAACATTTTTTTAGCACATGCTTGAAAAGAGACATCTGTAAACGATTTTCTGGTAAAAACGCTATATTGTTTCAAGCCTTGCATCTGTGTTTTTTTAATTTCACTATCCCAATAAGCGCCTTTAATCAAACGAACATTGATGCGCTTTTGTTGGCTTCTAGCAAGTGCTGCTAACCAATCAAGCACATAAAATGCTCTTTTTTGATAGGCTTGCACGGCTATGCCAAACCCCTGCCAACCGGCCAAACTTTTATCTTGGAAAACTTGCGCGATGATATCTAATGAAATATCTAGGCGCTCAGATTCTTCAGCATCAATGGTAAAAGAAATATCATGTTTTTTAGCCAATTGTGCTAATGCTAACAGTTTAGGAGTTAATTGTGTTAAAACGCGCGCGCGCTGGGCTTCTTGATAGCGGGGATGGAGCGCTGAGAGCTTAACTGAAATACCAGGCTTTCGTGAAATATCATCTATATTGTTAAATTGGCCGATTTTTTTAATGGCGTTTTGATAGTCAGCAAAATAACGTTTCGCATCATCCTCCGTTAATGCCGCTTCGCCTAGACAATCATAAGAATAGCAAAAGCCTTGTTGCTCTTTCACTTTTGCACGCATTAGAGCATCTTCGATGGATTTACCCATCACAAATTGCGTACTCATAATACGCATGGCTTTATCAACAGCACGCCTAATTACACTTTCGCTTCCGCGGCTGGTCAATTTAAGCAAACCGCGTGTTAAAAGTGTTCTACCGCGTTCGGGCGATAAACACTTACCTGTCAAAATAAGCGCCCAAGTCGCTGCATTTACAAAAAAAGAATCACTTTTACCCAAGTGAGCGGCCCAGTTAGATGTGGTCAGTTTGTCTTTGATAAGGCTATCGATGGTTACGTTATCCGGCACCCGAAGCAGCGCCTCAGCTAAACACATCAACGCAATACCTTCTTCACTAGACAGTGAATATTCAGCTAAAAATGATTCAATGCCTGTGGTATTTTTTTGTGCCTTACGAATATATTTAACCAGCCTTATGGCTTCATTGTGAATGGCATGATTGTCTGTTTTTGAAAGACTTGCATAGCTAAGCAAATGTTCAATAATTTCACGTTCATCAGCACGATAGGCCTGGTTAATTAATTGGCGGTGCTTGTCTGTAAAAGATATATCGTTTTTTTCGAGCATATTTTTATCCAAATTGTGAGTCTAAAAGTGTGGCTTGACGGTCAAAAGTTTCCTCATAGTAAAACTTAATTTTGTCAATTAAAACAAGCTCTTGGTATTTTAGCAGCTCAAAATATACTTACATCAATTTTACTTTAACTCAAGTTGTATATATAATAGGCAGCTTTAAATTATGCTGACAAAGCTTATTTACTAAAAATAAGATGGAGGACTATGAATATTTTGTTAATGTTGTTATCAACGGCGCTGTTTTCTTCAGGTTTAAATTTTCCTGCTATCAAACTATCTAATCATCTTTTTGCTGCCCCTACCACCACATATCCTCAACATCTGGCTCATCTAAGTCAGGTAGCTCCTAAGCTTGATAAAAAAGTTTTACAACTAGCCTTGGTTGCTTATAATCATGCAGCGCTTAAAGGCAGTGTTAAAAAACCTATTTTAACCGTCATTGATTACTCTAGACCTTCTTTTGAACAACGTATGTGGGTATTTGACTTAAAACATGACCAGCTTTTATATAATACTTATGTTGCTCATGGTCGCAATTCAGGGAATACCACCGCGAAACATTTTTCGAATAAAATTATGAGCAAAGAAACAAGCCTTGGTATTTACGTCACACGTGATTCATACATTGGCTCTAAAGGGTTATCGCTGAATTTAGAGGGACTGGAAAAAGGATTTAATGATAATGCTTATAATCGCCGTGTGGTTATTCATGGTGCTTGGTATGTTGAACCTAATTTCATTAAACAAACCGGGCATGCGGGACGCAGTTGGGGTTGCCCCTCAATTGCCAAAACACTTGCTAAACCTGTGATTAATACTCTTAAAAATGGTTCGATTGTTTTTGCATACTACCCTGATAAATATTACCTTAGTCATTCAGGCTTTTTGATAGCCTAAAAAATAAAGCCAGGGATAAGCCCTGGCTTTGGAATCATCCAATCGTAGAACATCCTGTTCTAAGTCATCATCCTTGATATGCTCCATCCTTAGAAAGCCACATCCTTTTGCCTTGCACTTCTTATCCTTAAGAAGTTCTAAAGTTAAATCTAGCAGTGCTTGTTATTTTTAACAAGCGCTCATTTTAAGCTTCTTTATTTTATGTATCATTAATAAGATCTAAAAATATTATTAAAAACAACGAGTTATAAATTTATTGAGTTTTTTTATGGGTTAAAAGTTTAAAAATCTTAGGGTAAATTGAGATATTTCTTACATCAAGCCAAACAAAACAATCTGCTTTTAAAACATGCATAAATAGCTAGGATATGATGTCCATTTATGATAGTTTAATATTTTTATTTTAATAAGCATTTTATTCTATGGCCATTACAGTACACGATGCCTTAAAAAAAGAGCGACAACTGATAATTGATTGGTTAATTGAGCATTTTCCCAACGCTTTTTTTAAAAAACCTCAAGAAGTTAAACCCCTTGAAATTGGTATTTTTGATGAAATTTCTGCTTTTTATGACCGTCTAGATTCACCTGCTTTTAGTAAAAAAGCATTACGTAAAGCACTTGGCTATTACAGCGCATCACCGGCTTATCTTAAAGCACAGCAAGAAAATCATGCTCGCATTGACTTATATGGTAATGAGGTCGATATGGTTACTAAAGAACAAGCTAAATACGCTTATCAACGTCATCAGCAGATTTATGCTAAAAAGAAAGCGTAAACTTTAACGTTTGATTGGAGAAAACCTAACTAGGTCTTTTGGTAAACCACTTTTATTACATACAATCATTTAATGTACTCTAGTTTTTAAATAACTTAGCATCATTTTAGCAGTTAATTGTTCGGCCTTTCGTCTGGTGGTTGCGCTTGCTTGGGTATATTCGGAAAGTCCTTGTATATTACATCTTATATGAAAAATTTGAGCGTGTTCCTCACCCTCGATATGAGTTAACTCGTATCGAGGTAACGCCATTTTCAAACTCTGCACATACTCTTGCAATTGTGTTTTATTATCCTTTAAAGCATCCATGAGTGCTTTGTCAGCTAAATGAGGTTGGTAGAGGGTTATAATAACTCGCTTTACTTCTGCCATGCCCTTATCAAGAAAAATCGCGGCAAAAACTGCTTCTAGAGCGTCAGCTAGAATAGATGCACGCCTAAAACCACCACTTTTTAATTCACCTTGCCCTAAAATTAAATAATCACCTAATTGCAAAGTCTGGGCAATTTCAGCCAAACGCTCACCTTTAACTAAATAGGAACGCATCCGACTTAATTGCCCTTCAGTTTGAGCTGGAAATCGTTGGTACAATTCATGCGCAATAATAAAGCTCAAAATTGAGTCACCTAAGAATTCCAAACGCTCATAATTAGACGACCCCATGCTGCAATGGGTTAGCGCTTGTTTTAGCAACTGCTCATCGTTGAAACTATAATGCAAGCGCCGACACAAACGTGAAATATCACTGTTTACCAACCGTAACCTCTTTATGTTCATTAAATTCAAATAATAATTTAACATTACCAATCAACGACTTAACACGTTTGTATTGAATATCAATATTATAAACTGGTAAGTCTTGAGGCGTTATATTAATGGCGGTATCTTTTATCGTGATACCATTCATATCAAACTGTTTAGTCAAAGATTTTCGTAAATAACTTTCAGCCTCTAATGCATCGGCAGCGTTTGCATTCATAGCTAAGTTATTAACAGTCGTAAGTGATTGCTTTACCTGATAATTTTCAATATATACTGGTATAATTTTTATCAAAAGTAAGCTAATGACGGCAATACAAATCATGCCCATAACCAGCCCAATTAGCGTCATTCCTTTTTGTTTCATGTTATCTCTCCTTAATTTTAATGAATAATATGACCAATTCTTGACCACCGAATCGTATCTTTGATGCCATTCCAGCTCATCCAAACTAACAAGGCCTTGCCTCTCAAATACTCATCTGCTACCAAACCCCAATAACGGCTATCGGCACTATCATCACGATTATCGCCTAACATAAAATAATGATGCTCTGGTACTTTTATACTAAAATCTTGAGCGCTTACATCCGGCCTTATATAAATATCATGCTTGATACCATTTAAATCCTCTTGATAATGCGCAACAGCGTTCCCTGAACTTTCATCTGTGGTGTAGTCAATAAGGGTTTGCTTCATTTCTTTGCCGTTAATGGTCAAAACTTTATTTTTATAGCGGATGGTATCACCTGGTACACCAATCACGCGTTTAATATAGTCAAAGGAGGGGTTGGGTGGCCAACGAAAAACAGCGATATCACCTGTTTTAGGTTTGGCAATGGCTATGATTTTTTTATCTAATACAGGTAAACGCAAACCATAAGCAAATTTATTCACAGCGACAAAATCACCAACTAATAGCGTAGGCTCAAGTGAGCCTGAAGGAATACGAAAAGGCTCAATTAAAAAAGACCTTAAAATAAGGACTGTGATAAAGACTGGAAAAAAAGAACGGGCATACTCAATGATACGGCAAGGTTTTTGAGCCGATGGGCGTTTTTTCGCCCAAAAAATAATATCCAATAAATAAATAACACCGCTAAAAAATGTGAGCAATACCAATATCAAAGCAAAATTCATGTTAAGATTTCCTTTTAAAACAACTTATTTTTTGCGATCAGTTTGAAAAACTGCCATAAATGCTTCTTGTGGAATTTCCACATGCCCTACTTGCTTCATCCTTTTTTTACCTGCTTTTTGTTTTTCTAATAGCTTGCGTTTGCGTGATACATCTCCGCCATAACATTTAGCCGTAACGTTTTTACGCAAAGCCTTGACGGTTTGGCGTGCAATAATATGGTTTCCTAATGCTGCCTGGATTGCGACATCAAACATTTGCCGGGGAATAAGTTCACGCATTTTATCAGTTAATAACTTACCGCGAGTTTGTGCCACACTACGGTGCACGATAACCGCAAGGGCATCGACTCGCTCACTGTTAATTAACACATCAAGCTTAACCAAATCTGCTTGTTCAAAACGAATAAAATTATAATCTAGTGAGGCATACCCACGACTAACCGATTTTAGACGATCGAAAAAATCAGATACCACCTCATTCATGGGTAAATCATAGGTTACCGATACTTGTCGGTTGCTATAAGTCATATTAATTTGACGACCACGACGCTCAACACATAAGGTGATAATTTGGCCTAGATAATCATTTGGTACCAAAATATTGGCACGAACGATGGGTTCATACATTTGTTTGATTTGCGAGATAGCCGGAAGTTGCGCAGGATTATCAATCATTAATGTTTCATTTTTGGTCGTGATAATTTGATAAATTACTGTGGGTGCAGTCGAAATTAAATCAAGATTATATTCACGCTCTAAGCGCTCTTGGATAATTTCCATATGCAGCATACCAAGAAAGCCGCAACGAAAACCAAACCCAAGCGCCTCAGAAGATTCAGGCTCATAAAATAAAGAGGCATCATTTAAACTTAATTTGGCTAATGCTTCACGAAACGCTTCAAAATCATCAGCGCTAATAGGAAATAGGCCCGCATACACCTGTGGTTTTACACGTTGAAAACCAGGTAAGGGCTGTGGCGCTTGAAAACGCTCAAGTGTAAGCGTATCCCCCACCGGCGCACCTTGAATATCTTTTATGCCGGCAATCACATAACCCACTTCACCAGCAGCAAGCTTATCGCGTTTGAGTCTTTTTGGGCTAAAAACACCAACTTCACTTACCTCATAAGCTCGCCCTGTTGACATCACGCGCATTTTATCGCCTTTGCCAAACGCACCATGGATAATTCTAACCAAAGAGACCACGCCTAAATAGCTATCAAACCATGAGTCAATAATCAGCGCTTGTAAGGGTAAACTTCTATCGCCTTTAGGTGGCGGAATATAATGGACTAAAGCCTCTAGCACTTCGGTAATACCTTGCCCACTTTTAGCACTTGCATGAATGGCATGATGCGCATCAAGCCCAATAATATCCTCAATTTCCGCTACCACACGCTCAGGTTCAGCTTGCGGCAAATCTATTTTGTTTAAAACAGGTAATACTTCAAGACCCTGCTCAATGGCTGTATAACATACAGCCACTGTTTGGGCTTCAACGCCTTGAGCGGCATCGACGACTAAAAGAGCACCTTCGCAGGCCGCAAGTGAGCGTGAGACCTCATAGCTAAAATCAACATGTCCTGGTGTGTCAATGAAATTTAAATCATAGACTTGGCCATCTAGGGCTTTGTATTTAAGAGAAACTGATTGAGCCTTAATGGTAATACCACGTTCGCGCTCAATGTCCATAGAATCTAGCACTTGATTGGCCATCTCACGCGCAGTTAAACCACCACAAAGCTGAATAAATCGGTCAGCAAGCGTTGATTTACCATGATCAATATGGGCGATGATAGAAAAATTTCGTATGTGAGTTAAATCACTCAAGATAACAACCTATCGAAAAATAGGCTAGTTTAGCCTATTTCAATTTAATGCGAAAGAAAGAGATGATTTGCGGTTAAATAAGAATTTTTCTACAATGTTGTTCTTGATTTCTTACAAGGATGATTATGCGCAGTCTTATGTTTGGTATTTTGGGTATTTTACAATTATGTGCATGGAATCTTTGGGCAGATAAACCCTTGAGCGCTCATCCTGATGCTAAAAAATTTATTCAATACATGGTAAAAACGCATCATTTTAAATCCGCAGATTTGACTAAAATCTTAGACCAAGCAGTATTTCAACCTAAAATTATTGCCTCCATGGAACGGCCTTATGAAAAGAAAACGTGGGATGTTTACAAGCAATTATTTTTAACGCCAGAACGTGTCAAACAAGGCTTATTATTTTGGCAAGAAAATCAAGAATCTCTGGCTAAAGCCCAAAAAAAATATAAAGTTCCAGCGCAGATGATTGTGGCAATTATTGGAATTGAAACGCTTTATGGTAAACATCAAGGAACTTACCGAGTATTAGATGCATTAACAACGCTTGCATTCCATTATCCCAAACGTGCAGCTTTTTTTACCAAAGAACTCAAAGAATATCTATTATTATGTCGTGAGCATAACGTACCTCCTACCATGTATCTAGGATCATATGCCGGCGCTATGGGTAAACCGCAATTTATGCCTAGTAGCTATCGTTTTTATGCGGCAAGCTTTGATAAAAAAAATAAAAAAGATTTGATGCATAACAATCAAGATGTCATTGCCAGTGTGGCTAATTATTTTCACCAACATGGCTGGCAGTTAAACCAACATATTGCCCAACAAGCCTGTCTTTTAAAACAAACGGCTTCTATTAACACGCATTACAAAAAAGCACATTATCGTTACCAAGCGTTGACTGCTGCAGGGGTTAAACCTCTTGAGGCATTATCAAACCCTCCACAAAAAGCCGGCTTAATTACCCTTACCACCCATGATGGCCTTGAACATTGGTTAGCTTACCCAAACTTTTATGTCATAACACGCTACAATACTAGTCCGCAATATGCTTTATCTGTTTACTTGTTAGCTCAGCAATTACAACATCAACGATTGCTATCACTTAAAAAAGAAACGCATTTACCTCATGAACCCAAACTTTCATGAATACATGTTTTATCTTTTTTAAACCAACTCAATCAAACGAAAGCAGCGCCATAGTGTTGGATAATAAAGCCTATGTTATCCAACCTTTAAAAACTTATTCTGTTACTGAGATTTATCGTCTACAACAAACATGTCGCAAAACAATTGTTGTGATGCCTTGTGAATTTGTGCGGTTATTTTTAATAAATTTACCGAAGTTAGCCCCTAAAAAAGCACAAACGACCCTGCTTTATGCGCTCGAAGAAAAATTAGCCGAATCCATTGAACATATTCATTTAACTTTTGATTATCTGCCTGAAAAAGCAGGCTATATCGTTGCGGCATGCAGTTTAACTTATTTTCAAGATTTTGTAGAAAAGTTAAATCATTTATACACCTATGATGAAATCACCCTTAATTGGTGTGCTTTGCAAACTCAGGAGATAGCTTTACTGAATAAGCATGCCTTATTCTATGACCCACCGCAGGCGCTAGGTAGTCTTTCATTAGAACTGATGCCGCATTACATAGATTCCTTACCCAAAGACCATGAGGTTAAATTTATACAGTTTACTGATAGTACTTATCAAGCCCCACCTCATTTAGTTCACAAGCAAAACGAACCTTCTAAACTATGGCTGGCCCAAAGATTATTAAGTGAGCCACGTCTTAATCTTGCGCATGGTTTATTTCAAATATCTCGGCAAACGCAAAATTTACGTAAAAGTGTATATGCGGCTATTTTATTAAGCGTTCTTTGGGTATGCATGTTGGGCTTAAACCATATCTTTTATTGGTATCAATTAAAGCATACACATCAACATTTAACCCAAGAAATTACCAAACGCTATCAACAGTTATTTCCTCAAGATAAACGTATGATTCATCCACGCTACCGTGTCATGCAATTGCTTAAAACACAGCATCAAATTTCAGATGACCCTTTTTGGCTTTTATTAAATAGTCTGTCTTCTGTTTTGCCAAATAATATACAAGTTGTGGAGTTGCGTTATGCTAATCAAACCATCATTTTTTCTTTTAACGTTAAAAATTTTAAAAAACTAGAACAAATTGAAGCATCTCTTAAAAAAAGAAGTTTACAAGTTAATCAAATACAAGCTGTTTTGGGAAAAAACAGTGTTTTAGCACAATTAGAGCTTAAATTATGAAAGCATATTGGGAAAATTTAACGCAACGTGACAAATATTTAATTATTTTTATTTCAATTATAAGTTTACTTTATTTAATATATGCTGCCGCTTATACACCTTTTTGGCATGCCATTGCCTTAAAAAAGCAACAAATTAATGAAGATAACAAAACGCTTTTCTACATGAAACAAGTAAAATCAGCGCCCCACTCTCAAATAATCCCACCAGCAGGTAACGCTTTAACGACCATAAACTCAACATTTGCTCAAACATTTAAGCCTGATTTTGTCTATCATATTGCGCAAAATAAAAATCGTGAAATTCAAATTAAATTTGACAGAGTCGTGTATTTAAAATTTTTAACCACACTATGGCGTTTACAACATCAACAGCATTTTGTGATCAAAACGCTTAATTTTATACCGCTTCCTCAGCCAGGTGAAGTGCGTGTGAGTGCAACATTGCAGTTATAAAACGAATCCTCATTACTCATAATTTTGCACACGTTGCCAATACTCAACTTTTGCTTGTGTTTTAATTGCATCAGGTAGAGTCTCTAATGCTTGTAGTGCTTGAGTTTTTGTTTGGTAACTGCCATAAACGCCTTGATAATAAGTTTTACCAAACCGCTGACGTTTAACCTCAGCGGTTCGATTATTTTTCGGTAATTGATAAAGTGCTTTTGCTACCACAGCGGGCTGTTCATCCTCAGCAACTAAAATTGTATAGCCTATGGGGTTTTGATTATTAACCCAAGTATTATCCCGTACTTTGGCGCTTATCGGCGAGGCACTTGCACCCACATGAAATGAAGCTGGCACATTGACCCGACGACGCTCAACATCTTCGGCTAAATTATAATCATAAGCGCCGTGAGACTGCGTATAATATTGCACCTCACTATAATCATATGACACAGGGGTTGGGGGATAATAGGTTTTTTGGTAAGCAGTACAAGCATTAAGGCTACTTAATACCACAATGCATGTACTTATTTTACTCATTGCTTTTTTTAATTTGGTACGCATGCTTAATCCTATTTAAATCATCTTAACTAAGATTAGCCGCGAGTTTTAAAAAAACTTTAATTTTTATAGATACTTAAATGCAATGTTCTCTACCAAAACTGCGTATCATTGAAAATTTACCAGAAAAGGAAGAGCCAAAAAAAATAAGAAAAAGCTGCGCCAAATCATCAGCCTCTTTTGGTGCAAGAAAAGTTTTACCTTCTAAAACATCTTCTAATTCAGCAATTGATACGTCTAATACTTCTGCAAGTGCCGACTTGCTGTAGTTACTGTAAGTTACAAGTAATTCAATGATAATTTTTTGTTTATAACCCGTGCATTCAAACGTGTGTGGTATGGCAGACTCATTAAACTTAATAACACATCCCATCGTTAAATCCTTGTTAATTTCTAAAACCATTTAAATTTTATATTAATTCAATAAAAAACAACCAAATTAGTGTTACTCAATTAACGATAACGAAACAAATATTAATATATTTTATTTAAAATATGCAATTGTTTTCATATAAATAATGAAAATTTAATTTATTTGAATACCCTATATAAATATGTTAATTTCAGCGTATTTTATATCCTTTTATATAAATCTTAATTTGATCAATATGGCTAATAAACTTTTTTGTGAATTTTCCCAAAGACTTATTCAAAGCATGAAAAAACAAGGCTACGGATCGTCGCGCTCTCCAAGTGGTATTTGTATGCGTAAATTGGCTGATTTAGCGAATGCCTCAGAGCAAATTTGTCGTCGTTACATAAGAGGTGAAGCATTACCTGATTATGCGCGTATTCTTCGTTTATCCAGCCATCTGAACGTACCAGCCGGATGGTTATTGTTTGGTCATTCTCATCAAGTAGCACCGTTAAACTCACAAACAAATGAAGATTTATTAAGGCACATTTTACAAAAAAGTTTTGTGCTTTATTCAGCCAAAACATCTCGTCATGAAGAGTATGCTGATTTTGTATTAGAATTATTACGTCAAATACAAACCATTGAAACTTCCTATGAGAATCAGCTAAAAATTATTGATATGGCCATAGGTTCTGTCTCTATCGATAGAAAACTTACCGCAAATGTTGGTTAAAATTATTCATGACGCTTTGTTTTACCACTTTAAAATTACACCCTTTTGCCGAAGAAGATTTATTTGCTTACTATCGAGCGTTTCGCTCAATTTTTCGCGATGTTGTAGGTTTGCTTGAAATCGATTACATTGGCCTGACACTTATCAATACTCACAATCAAGTTCTTTTTTTCTCATCCTATCCCTCTATTGAATACAATATATTAGAACAAGATTTATGGCATCAAGACCCTTGTTTATCTGAAGCCTTTCATGCGCAAGACAAACTACAATTTTGGCAAAATTTATATCAACCGATGGATGACACCATTTTGCTGTATTACAAAAAAGAAAAACCTGCTTTTTCGTTAGGTTTTAGCATGCCGGATAAATATCGAAACTATACATTAGTTTATAGCTATGGCTTAAAACATGCCACCGCTTCGACAAAGTATGATATTGATAATAATCAGCAAATACTTAAAAACATGGGACGCTATTGCGTTAATGCTATCAGTGAACTTGTACCCTACTTATCCAACAAAATACATTCACTTAAAAAACCTTCTTTAACGCTGGTTATTAACAATAAATAGGCTTAAATATGACTCAATTATTATCAAAAGATGACGCACGACTACGACAAATTGCTGAAGCAATTAATTTAGCCGAAATAGAGCAAAGCTGGGTAAGCGAGCTTGCTGATACCCTGCTTGATATCATGGCTCGTACCAAAGCTGTTGG
>PKDH01000039.1 GCA_002863045.1 Legionella sp. | reverse complement strand
TCAAAGCACCCACACAGTTTGTCTCTCTCTTCTTAATGAACTCGCCTCCAAGGGCGTGATGCGTATTCTACTCATATCTCCCCCCTTGTCAACTACTTAGATAACCTTTTTTTATATTTTTTTGATAATGCGCAAATGTCATGTCAAAGGGATTACGTAGATCTCTTGCTCTAAATACTTTATGAACACAATGCCATTGTGACCAGGTTATTTTTGGAAAAAAAGTATCGGCGTCAAAATGATGATGAATGTGAGTTAAATAGAGTTCATCTGCTATCGCAAGACCTTCTAAAAACACTTGATGACCACCAATAATTACAACATGCTTAGAATGTTTTGCTTGAGCTAGAGCCTGCTTAAGCGAAGGCACCACCTCTGCATCAGTTATTTTCAGATCTTGGGTGCTCAATACAATATTCTGTCTATATGGCAAAGCCTTGCCAATTGACTCAAAGGTTTTGCGACCCATTATAATGGTTTTATGCAGTGTTAGATGTTTAAAATGTTGTAAGTCAGCCGGCAGGTGACAAAGTAATTGATTGTTTTTACCAATACCATAAGCTTCATCAATAGCGGCAATTAAGCTAATTAACATCTATTTTCGCCATGTTAGCTGCCATTTCAATGGCGGCAAATAAACTTTGTGGCTGAGCTTGATTAGTACCGGCTAAGTTTAATGCTGTGCCGTGATCAACTGAAGTACGAATAATCGGCAAGCCCAGCGTAATATTTACGGCTTGTTGAAAACTTGTGTGTTTTAAAACAGTTAAACCTTGGTCGTGATACATCGCAATAAAAACATCAGTCACATCAAGATTGGTAGGATTAAACATCGTATCAGCTGGGTAAGGTCCTTGCACATCCATGCCTAATGCCTGTAATTCAACAAGGGCCGGATAAATAATATTGAGTTCCTCGGTACCAAGATGACCATCTTCGCCTGCATGTGGATTCAACCCTGCTACTTTTAAATGAGGACTTGTTAAACCAAAATCTTTTTTTAAAGCTTGATGCACTATCATGATGGTGCTTTTAATACGTTCTTTTGTAATAAAGTTAGGCACTTCTTTTAAAGGAAGATGCGTACTAATTAGTGCAACTTTCATCAATGGACTGGCTAACATCATCACCACGGTTTCTACCTGACATAAATGAGCCAGATATTCCGTGTGGCCTGTAAATGTTATCCCTGCTTCATTAATAATACCTTTATGGATTGGCGCGGTTACCAAGCCTGAAAAATGCTGTGCTTGGCATGCTGATACCGCATATTTTAGTAAAGATAAAACATAAGAGGCATTTTGGGCATTTAGCTGACCTGGTTGTACTTTGGTCATACATGGCAACGAATGCACCCAAAGTGTATTTTCTATCAATTTATAAGGCTTGGCTGGGTTATAGTGTTGCAAATTGATATTTTTACCCAAGTACTTTGCTCGTGCTTTTAGCATGTCGATATCACCTAATAGCACCACAGGTATCGATGTTTGTGTGAGTGACAAACAAATATCAGGCCCGATACCTGCCGGTTCGCCGGTGCTAATTAGCAAAGGTTTCATGCTAATTCAGTGGCTAAGATTTTAATATAAGCATCGGCGCGTAAATTATGCTGCCAATGCTCTATTGCCTCGGCAAACTTTTTTTGTTGCAACAATATACGTGCCTGTTGACGTTTAAACGATGCCGCATCATTGACCGATTTTCTGTCTAATACTTGAATAATATGCCAACCAAAAGTTGATTTAACGGGTTGACTTATTTGATTTAAAGCCAAGCCATCCATTTTTTTCTCAAATTCAGGCACCAATTCACCTGGCGTTACCCAACCTAAGTCACCACCTTTTACAGCACTGGTCATATCAGCAGAATATTGTTTTGCCATCGTGCTAAAGTCTTTCCCTGATTTTAATTGTTGATAAATATTTTTAGCCTGTATTTGAGCCTCAGTCGTCGTCATACTACTGCCCGCTTTTAATAAAATATGACGTACATGGGTTTTGGTTACCTGATGATTGGCTTGTGTATCTTTAATGGCAACCAATTTAACTAGCTGAAATCCGTTGGCTGTACGAATGGGTGCGCTAATTTCACCGGGTTTCATTGATACCACCGTTTTAGCAAACACTTCTGGGATTTCAGTTAAAGGACGCTCACCTAAATCACTTTCTTCTAACACAAATTCGCTGGTTGATTCGTTTAAAGCAACTTGGCTCAAATCATCTTGAGCTTTAATTTGCTTTAGTACTTGCATAGCTTTTTGATGACTTTTATTAACTTGGGATGCGGTTGGATGTTCTTCTAAGGGTATAATTAAATTTTGCAAATGATAAAGCAGGTGACTTTTATCTTGTAAAGCAGCGGTTTTTATATACTCTTCAACTTGAGCAGGTGTCACAAAACTTTCTTTACCCACCGCTTTTTGCTCTAATTTTGCAATGGTCATTTCTTGGCGGATATGGCGACGATAGGTTTGCCAGTCAAGCGCTTGTCGCGTTAGTTCTTCGCGCAGCTGCGATAGTGTTAGATGATTGGTGGTCGCAATTTTATTAATTGCTTCATCAAGCTCGCTATCTTCTATGGTAATGTGATGTTTTTTCGCTAACTGCAAGGCAAGATTGACATCAATTAAATGCTGTAAAACTTGTTTGCGCAGCATATCAGGGGCAGGCAATTTCATACCTTTTGCCTGTAATTGCTTGGTCATGGTATCAACTTCAGCATGCAGTTCGCTCTCGGTGATGACCCCCTCATTGATAACGGCAATCACTTTATCTAATGTTTGCGAAAAAGCCATGATTGGTAACAATATCATGATCAATCCTAAATACCTTATCACAATTTCATCTCCAATTAATTTTTAAATTTTCGACAATTTAGGCGATACATAATCAAAAATCAAGTCATTAGCGTCAACGATGAAAGCTATCAACATAGCCTGGTAGAAATGTGCTGATAATGCTTGTTGGCGCGCTACTACCTGCCGCCCCAATTCCTTTTAGCTGAATTTGTAGATAAATATGGTTGTTATATTGTGGATGAGCATAAGGACTTAAACTTTGAAAGGTGCGGCCACCTAAAAGACGAAAGGCCCAACAACAGCTATCATACTGTACACCAAAAACCGCCATCATATCGTAATGCTTGCTTAAGTTGTAGTTATACACACCTAACATGCTCCATCTGTCGTTATAAGGCCAAGCAAAGGTTGTGGTGATTTGATGAAGAGGGTCGACTTGATGGCTTAGGTTGGTCGCAGGTAAATCAGTAATATCGCCCATAACTAAATAAGCATAACCTAGACCAATTAATTTATTTGGCGCCGTTTGATAACGAACATCCACATAGGCATTATTAGTCGCCCGCTTATTGACATCCCATACATAGTCCATCGTTGCATGCCATGTTGGATTAAATTGATAATTTAGGCGTGCGGCCACTGGCGACCAAGTTGTATTCGGTGAAAGATAACCAAGGGTGTAGGGATTATCTTGGCATTGGCCAAAGCTTTTTTGGCATAAAGTTACCCGACGCTTATTAAAATAATAAATTTGACCCACCGTAATATTTGCCTGCTCAACGCCATTGATATCCTGAATAAAACGCGAGGTTAGAGCATAGGATAATTGATGGGTATCACCAATGCGGTCAAATCCTGAAAAGCGATTGGTGCGAAATAATTGATCGGTATTAAAAATCATATAACCTGAGTCAAATACCGGAATGTTGGTCTGATAATAATAAGGTACATTTAAATAAAATAAGCGTGGCTCAAGCGTTTGGGTTAGGCGCGCATTTGCCTGGCGTTCAAACACCAAACCACTATCAACATGATAGCGAAACATAGCATGGCCTAGTGTTTGACGAGGCAAAGCGTGGTAAGAATGCAATGCATAATAATTATTAACCATTTCTATAGCTGGATTGATAAAACCCCAGGGCTTAGATTGCAGGGCTGATAACACAGGATTGATATAAAATCGCTCGCCTTCTGGCACCAATGCTGCATGCTTTGTCCAGACAAATTTATCAAATTGACTTTCAATAGCTAAATTAGCATTCCACGGTAAATCATCATAATTACCCAGTGCGGCAATTTGCGGTAAACGTTTATAAATATCATCCAAACGTGGTTCGTTGACTGGCTGTAGCGTTTGATAGCCTTGTAGCAAACCCCTAATCGTCCAATTGGGTAAATTATAAACCAGTTCAGCTTCGCGTAGTAATTGCCTTTCAGTTAGAATGGCAAAGTTTGAACTAAAATCTTGTAAAAAATAATTATCCGATACTTGTTGATAATTTAATCGAAAGCGTAGATCAGGCGTTACACGAGTTAAGTTAGTCACATGCAGCGACCAGCGATTGGTACTTTCATGTTGTAGTTTAGGATATAAATGGGTATTTTCAGCTAAAAAATGTTTATACGCATTATCTTGTGGCAAAGCTTGCACATTAAGCTGACTAAAAGATTGTTGATTTAAATATCGAAATTCACCGCCTAGCATCAAGCCACGTTTGCTATACAGATGAGGTGTGAATGTGGCATCAAAATTTGGCGCCAGATTCATATAATACGGCAAACTTACATCGAACCCACCAATGTTGCTACTACCAATTGTTGGTATAAGAAAACCTGATTTTCGTTGTTTGGTGACGGGAAAATTCAAATAAGGTAAATATAAAACCGGATATGACTTTAAATATAACTTAGCGTGTTTGGCAATACCGGTGTTATGTAGCTCATCCAATGAGAGATAGTCAGCACGGATATGCCAAGCATTATCTTGTGGTGCACAAGTCGAATAGGTGGCCTGATGTAAAATATAACGCTTATCTTTTAATCTATCTATACGAGCGGCCTGCCCCCAACTGGGTAAAATAGCCGCGGCCCGTGGCGCATTAAAGCGATAAATGACATCGAATACTTTACCTGACTTATCACGCGGATCAATTTCAGCTTGACGCGCAATCATCAAACGCTCTGGCTCAAGGTAGGTTACCTCGCCTAATAATTTGATATGGGTAATTTGTTTAGCACGTGCATCACGATAAATATAGGCTGTTTCGGCACTAACCATACGATTGTGTTGTTGTACTTCTACTTGGCCTGAAAGGGTTGAGCGCCCCTGCAAATATAACGACGTTCGCAAGGCTTTAATATTAATTTCATCTTCATAAACTAAAGGTTGTAACACAATGGGTTGATAATATCCTTGACATACAAGGGCTTGTGGGCGTGGCTGCCAGCCTAAACATTGTGCAACATGCGCACGTAAAAGCGGCGTTAATGGTGCATTATACGGTATCACGCAGGCAGTGACCGCTTCTTTTAACTCAGCACCATACGCACAAAAATTGCTAATACAACTTAGGAAGCTTAAAAAAAAGCATATATTGCGTGATTGAGTCTTTGTTTTAAATAACGTAAATTGCAAGCGATTTAATAATTTAAGCACGATACGCCTTAACACAAAAATGCCTTATCATCGGTAACCAAGATAGGATGTTTGGATAAAAAAGGCTTTGGAGTATAACATGCATTTTTTAAAAAACGCACTGCATCAGTGGCTTAATCAGGTACTCGATGAACCACCTAAGAAGCTTATACCGTTGGCCGGCGACGCCAGTGCGCGCCAATATTATCGCTTATACCTTGCCACCCATACCCTTGTTGTTATGGATGCGTCTGCTGATAAGGCTTCTCTGCCAGATTTTTTAAACATCAGTCATTTTCTTAAAGAACATGCTTTTTGTGTGCCGATTGTTCATGCCTTTTCAAGCGAAGAAGGTTTTATTTTGCTTGAAGACTTTGGCGATACGCTTTTATTACAACAGCTTACTTCACGCAATGTTGAACCTTTTTATCATAACGCGCTTGCGATATTAATTAAGCTACAACGCTTACAAGCGCCCCATGAGCTTCCCGTTTTTGATAAAGCGTTTATGTTAGAAGAAATGCGCTTGTTTACCGATTGGTTTTTGACGCACCATCTTAAGTTTACTGTAACACCAACAATGCTAACCCAACTGCATAAAGCACTGTCTTGGCTTGCCGAAACCATTGCAAATCAACCTTACGCATTAATTCATCGTGATTATCATTCTCGCAATTTAATGGTGATAGCGGATGCAACACCTAAGCTTGGTATCATTGATTATCAAGATGCCATGTTAGGTCCATTTGCCTATGATGTGGTGTCGTTATTAAAAGACTGTTATATCGAATGGCCTTGCGCTAAAAGACATGATTGGCAGGCGTTTTTTTATCAAAACTCAGACATTGCCCAGCAAGTGATGAGTTTAGATGATTTTAATCGCGCAGTTGATTTGTGTGGCATACAGCGACACTTAAAAGTTTTAGGCATCTTTGCGCGTTTGCACTTGCGCGATAAAAAATCGCACTATTTAGCCTATTTACCGCGCACATTAAACTATATTTTAGAATGCATTTCACCATTTCCTGAGCTATCAGCAATTCAGATTATGTTAAACAGGGTGGCACTATAAATGAAAACCGCTTTTATACTCGCTGCTGGGCGCGGCGAACGTTTAAAGCCTCTAACACTCACAAAACCCAAAGCACTTACAACCATTCAAGGCAAACCTGTTATTGCATACCATCTTGCGCGTTTGGCTCAGGCAAAATTTGAACGCGTCGTGATTAATCATGCTTATTTAGGCGATCAATTGCGCCAGTACATTGGCTGTGGTCAAAAGTGGGGGCTTGATGTGCATTATTCACCTGAGCCGCCTGGCGGTTTAGAAACAGGTGGGGGTATTTGGCAAGCGTTACCTCTTTTAGGGCCAAAACCATTTATCGTGATAAATGCTGATATTTATATTGATTATCCGTTTGAACATTTAACGCTACCAACCGCTTCATTGGCGCATCTTATCTTAGGCAGTCCTGCTAGGTATAAAGCGCCACCGAGTTTTGGCTTAAATGATTTGGGGCAGGTTAATAATAATAAGCAATTGGCGTATCTGGGTGTGGCAGCTTTTCATCCTAAAGCCTTTGATAAACTTAACATGGGTCGTTTTTCTGTGGTGCCATTATGGCGCGAGCTTGCTGCACATCAACAATTAACGGGTCAGTTATACCATGGTGCATGGCATGATATTGGCACCATAGAAACCTTGGCACGAGCGCAAAAGCTTGTGCCTGCTTGCTTATAAGCCAGGGGTATTATGTTGTTTTGGCGCAACGGCAGCATCCTCAGGCATTCTGTGATTTGACTTTGGTATATTTTTAGACAACTTCTGAGGTTGATAAGTTTGCTGTTTAACACGAGCATTTAAACCCTGCCGAGCACAAAAAGCCTCTAACCCGTTGTGAACGTCGGTAAGTGCGGTGCTAAAGGCGCTTGGGGACACCTTTTGATTGGCGGTCGAATCTTCAGAAACATGGATGAGTTGCCCTTCTTTAATCATCATTTGATTCCCAACCAACCATGCATGCATTAAATTTTTAAGGTGCGTGTTTTCAGCAGGGGTTGGTGTTTGACCATTCATTAAAAATCCATATTGCATATAAGCCTGCTCATCAATGGCAACCGCGAACGTAATGTCTTTTTTATCTTGAGCAAGCAAATCTTCTCTAGCTTTTTGGCCTAACTGATGATTTAGATGGTAAGACTGAGTTGCGGGCATCTTACCTTGCCAATGGTTGGCATGCCTTTCATGCATCGCAGCATTGACATACCTTTCAAGTGTTTGGGCAATCTGTGCAACCTTGGGCAATTTTTTTAGCTCGGCTTGACGCTGCCAATAGGCCGCAGTCTCAGGTGAGTGACGCGCAAGCTGCATACAATTTTTTATTGCCTGGGTATCTGGTGAACGAAAAGCGTCATTCTGTCTTGTGCTTACTGGTAAAACCATCGATATGCTCTTTAAAATAGAATAAAATCATTATAGCAAAACGTATTAATTTTAATCAATCTTGCCGCTCAGTGTGAAGGTCAAATGCGCTAAATTTTTTATCCTTGATACTCTCACTGGTAAATTCATCCACTTGAATGGCCTGCCAACGCAATTCCTCTAAAGCTAGAAGTTGCGTCATTTCGGTTTGGGTTAAACGATTAGCATGTACTTCTTCACTTAATTTTGTTTTAAGTTGACGAAACGAGTGGTGCTTATATTTTGGTATTTTAGCCATGAGATCATCGTGCTGAATAAGTGCTTGTAACGCCATCTCCATTCTATCTAATGGTTGATTGGCATCATTTGTCCAGTGTAATGCTTTTTTAAGCTCTTCACGATAAGCATTATTAGCCACCATAAGCTTGGCAATGTTTGTATCTAATTTATCGCAAGGCGGCTTAAAGCGGCTACCAAACGGAAATATCACCAAACGAATCAACCCGCCTAGCACGCGCGAAGGGAAATTTTGACAAAAAGCCACCAATGCTTGTTGAGCCTGATAAAAGCAATAAGTAACCGCCCATTCGGCATGCAGCTCCATAGCTTTTGATTCATGATGCACTTTAGCTAGACGCAATGCGGCCATGGCTAAATATAAATAAGACATGGCATCAGCAAGACGCGCTGATAAGCGTTCTTGACGTTTAAGCGCACCGCCTAAATAAATTAAAGCCAAATCAGCAACCCAGGCAAAAGCATAGCTTAAACGTGCCAATTGTTTGTAGTATTTGCTAAGTTTGCTGCGTGGTACGGTGATAAATAAACCTGCTGTCCAGGCACTACACACAGTCTTGGCAAAATTATGTAAAAAATAGTCTACATGCTGCCAGAGTAACTGGTTAAATTTCGCTTTATCTTGATGTTGTATGGCATAAAACTCTTGACGTATAAAAGGATGACAAGCCATCGAGCCTTGGCCAAAAATAAGCAAGTTTCGCGACATAATATTGGCACCTTCAACAGTAATCGTAATTGGTGCACTGGTGTAATATTGTGCCAGATAATTGCGTGGCCCATTCACCACGGCACGCCCAGCATGAATATCCATGGCATGATTGATAATCTCGCGCGCAAGTTCCGTGTTGTGGTATTTGGTAATGGCTGAGGCAACTGAAGGTTTTTTGTGATTTTTTAACGATGCAAGCGTTAATTGACGGGTAGCATCAATTAAATAAGTCAACCCCGCAATACGTGCCAATGGCTCTTGAATACCTTCAAACTGGGCAATCTCAACATGAAATTGTCGTCTTAAGCGCGCAAACGCACCTGACATCATATAGCTTACTGCTGCCGCACAAGTGCCTAAAGCCGGTAGCGAAATAGCGCGACCCACCGATAGACATTCAACCAACATAGGCCAACCATGCCCGGCTTTTGATTGGCCACCAATAATCGCATCCATTGGCACAAAAATATCATGACCACGAATACTGCCATTCATAAAACCTTGATTGGCCGGTAGATGTCGATTGCCAATTTTAAGATTCTCAGTGTCACGCGAAATCAGAATGCAGGTAATACCTTCCTCACCAACACCCGCTAAAAGATTATCAGGGTCTTTTAGATTCACCGCCAAACCAATTAAGGTTGCTATCGGTGCTAGTGTGATCCAGCGTTTATTTAAATGATTAATGACCAATCCTAATATCTTTTTACCGTTCACCATTTTTTCTGTGACAATGGCTTGGGTTTGAATAGAGGTCGCATCACTTCCCGCTTCAGGCTCGGTTAGGGCAAAACAGGGGATATCAAGCCCTTGGGCTAAGCGCGGTAGAAAATGTGCTTTTTGGGCATCGGTACCATAAAAGTTTAATAATTCGCCTGGGCCTAATGAATTAGGCACCATCACCGTAACAGCTGCTGCACCTGAGCGGCTGCCAATTTTCATCACAATGTCAGAGTGCGCACGGGCCGAGAAAGCTTTACCGCCATATTGCTTTGGAATAATTAGGCCAAAAAAACCTTTTTCTTTTAGGAACGTCCAAACTTCTTCAGGTAAATCCTGGTCTTGCGCAATTTGCCAGTCATCTAGTAGTTGACATAATTCGGCTGTTTCGTTATCTAGAAAAGCTTGCTCTTCTGGGGATAATTCAGCAGAAACCTCAGCTAATTTATCCCAATCTAATTGGCCGCGGAAAATAGCTTGTTCAAACCAAGTGTCTCCGGCATTCAGTGCTTGTTCTTCTGTCTTAGACAGTTTTGGTAAAATATGCACAGCGCGCTGATAAATTTGTTGGGCGATGGCCGCACGCCAATGCGCAAGATGCGCAATTGCCATAATAACCGCGACCCCTGCCCATAATACTAGCGCTATCGGCCAATATAAGTTGGTCACAAATGTGGTTGTAACAAGATATAAAAGGCTGCTTATCTCCCAAACCAGCAGCGGCAACCGGTTGTACAATATAATTAAAGTTATGGCAAAATAAAGCAGAAATAGCAGCATATTCATCCGTAATCATCCCTTTTTACTTGGCGTAGAATGTATCATCCTAGCAGGAAAGTGAAGCAGCCAATAGTACTTTTATCGACATTTACGCCTGATAACTTTAATGATTAGATAAACGAGAATTAGACAATCAAAGTTTTACTATGCTTACCTGGAAGCTCTTGGACTAAACGCGGCACCAAATAGCCTGGCAGGCGTGCTTGTAACTGTTGATAAAGTGCTGAGATGGTAGCAGAGCTTAAATCAAAATGCGCAGCTCCGACTACTTTATCTAATTTGTGCAAATAGTAAGGTAAAATACCACAATCAAATAACGACATACTTAAGCGGGCCAGTGTGTCAGCGCAATCATTCACGCCTTTTAATAACACCGACTGTGACAACAACACACACCCCGCTTGTTTTAGCAATAGACATATTGCTTGAATTTCTTGGTTAATCTCTTGAGGATGATTGATATGTAACACCATCACTTTGTGCCGTGACCAGCTTTGCAATACTTGAAGAAACTCCTCATCAATACGCTCAGGTAATACCACCGGTATGCGGGTATGAAAGCGTAATGTACGCAACTGTGTTAATTCTTTTAATTGCTGCATGACCGATTGAAGCATGCTGTTACCCACCAAAAGCGGATCACCACCGCTTAAGATAACCTCATCAATCTCAGGATGTGCTTTTATATAAGTTAAGATGTTCGAAAAAGCTTGGCCATCTAACCGATTTTGCTGATAGGGGAAATGGCGCCTGAAACAATAACGGCAATGAATTGCACATGCCCCGGCAAGCGTAATTAACACCCGATTGTGATATTTATGAATCAACCCTTGATGCTTATTGGTTTGAGCTTCAGCCAAAGGGTCAAGCACGTAGGCATCCACCACGTTAGTTTCCGCCGCTTGCGCTAGAACTTGGAGCAAAAGCGGGTCATTGGGGTTATTAGGTTGCATGCGAGCCGCAAAGCCACGAGGCACCCGTGTTTTAAATTGCTGCTCTGCATCAATACTGGCACAAGATTGTGGAAGATTTAAAAAGCTCGTTAGCTCGCCGGCTGAACGAAAACCCTGGGCTAAAATTCTTTGCCAGCTCATATGGCTTACTCGCATTAAAAAGGTAAACTTGTTAAAATTTGGACTTTAACCAACTTAAATTAAAATCTCAATAAGTGGAGAATATATGGCGGTTTATAGTACCAATGAATTGAAAAACGGCTTAAAAGTTATGATTGATGGCGCACCTTGTCATATTGTTGATTGCGAATTTGTCAAACCAGGCAAAGGACAAGCATTTACTCGCGTTAAAATTCGTAATTTAAAAACCAATCGCGTGGTTGAACGCACGTACAAAACCGGTGAAACTTTACCTTCCGCGGATGTAGTTGACGTTGAAATGCAGTTTTTATACAGCGACGGCGAACATTGGCATTTTATGGTGCCAGATAACTTTGAGCAATACGCGCTTAGTGCAGAAGTTCTAGCTGATACGGCGCAATGGTTAAAAGAACAAGATATTTGTGTGGTGACTTTATGGAATAATGACCCGATTCAAGTATTACCCCCTACTTTTGTCACACTAACCATCACAGAAACCGACCCTGGTATCAGAGGCGATACTTCAGGCGGTGGCGGTAAACCTGCGGTACTCGAAACAGGTGCTGTGGTACGCGTGCCACTTTTTGTACAAACCGGTGAAGTTATCAAAGTTGATACCCGTAAAGGGGAGTATGTTTCACGAGCGAAAGATTAATCGTTTAACAGCAAGTGTTCTAACGCTTTATTCGCTATTCTGGCATTTAATACATCGCGACCAAGATACATTTTGGGCAACCACTGGGTGATAAGACGCAGTGGTTTTATAGTTTTTACCCATGCTTTCATCGCAAAAAGTGTCGCCTCTGCGGCATTATGCCGCCAAATATCGGCTAACTTGATAAGCTCGCTATCATCAAGCCAGGCCGCTGCACTTGCCATAAAAAGCCAAATATCGCGGGCCTGCGCTTGGGCTAAATTCATGTGCTTTAAGGGATTTTCTTCTAAATCAAGCCAAAAAATGGTGTTATTTAAGACCGTCATATCGCGCAGAGCTGGGCGACCATGGCATAAATTATGGTGATGTATATCGCATAATGCCTGCATTGCCTGGTGAAGCCATTGAACCACGTTGATCTTAGACTGTAACCTAAGCCATTTATCAAAGCGCATGCCCACATCTGCTAAAATGATAAATGTATCGGTTACCACCCACACTTTGGGCACATTAAGGCGATGATGAGCAAATTCGGTCAAGCGCTTGGCCTCAAATTGTAAACTCAAAGCGCCGCCGGTACTTGCTGTTGTCGCAAACATGGGCAATCGACATGCTCGAGCTAAATAATTTTGTCCGTAATGCCAAAAGGTTTGTTTTGAATACGGTCGTTGCTTGACCCAAAAAAGGTGTGACTTGTAACTGATTTGCTGCACATAACGTTTAGGTTGATGACAGCAAGCGTGTTTAGCTAGTTGGATTAATTCATCAACATCGATTTCCATCTGACTACCCGCCATTATGTTGCTTGATAAGCGAGTGAAAAGCGCTTTTTATCACATAAACGTAAGGCTGTGAGTGCGCCACCCCAAACATAGCCGGTATCAAGTGCTTCAATACCTGGTATCGGGCAAAGCCCTTTTAACGCCGACCAATGACCAAAAACAATACATGGCTTGATGGCTTTGCGCAAAGGCGTGTCAAACCAGGGGTAAGATGTCTTAGGAATATGCGTAAATTGTAAGCGACCATCAGCTGCGCACCAACGCATGCGCGTTAAATAATTAATGATACAGCGAAAACGTGCAAAGCCCTCTAAGGTTTCTGACCACATGTCAGGTGTATCATCAAATAATGCTTGCAATGCTTGTTGGTAATTATCACCTATTAATATTTGCTGAGCTTCTAAGGCGTAGCGTTTGGCTTGGGCTAAATCCCATATGGGTGCAATACCAGCATGACTCATCACTACGTTTAAACGAGCATCATGAATTAGCAAGGGTTGGTGCCGCAGCCAGGTACCAAGCGCGTCTTTATCAGGTGCATTTAATATGGCTTGCAAAGTATCATCGGCATGATATTTTTTTGGCGTTGCATAAAGATTACGTAATAGATGTAAATCATGATTACCAAGCGTAATTTGTGCTTTTTGCGGTAATGCTTTGATAAAACGCAAAACCTCGAGAGATTGTGGGCCACGATTGACTAAATCACCTACAAACCACAAACGGTCTATTTTATCATCAAAATGTATCAGGTCTAAAAGCTTTAATAAGCCGTCATAACAGCCCTGTACATCACCTATGGCGTAATCGGTCATTGAGCAGACAACTGTGGGTTTAATCCAGATGAAGGCGCTGAGGATAACACAGGTGCCCAAAATCCTTCACGGGTTAAATGGGTAAGTGTTTGAGCAACATCTGTATGACTTAAACCCGTATCATGCATACATTCTTTTTGATGAATTAAGGCCACCGCCGATAGGGATACCGTTTTCGCTTGAGCCTCGTCATAACATGCCACCTCGTTTGGCAGTAAAACGGCATAATCGCGACACAACACCCCACTTAACATGGGTTGACCATTGGGTTGATTCACACGATGCATGACCTGACCCTCAGCATTTGTTTGATGCAGCTGAAGCGCTAAAAAACCTTTTTGTACCGCCTGCCAGCTGTTAAATTGCGGATGATGTTGCACAAATAACTTAAAGACATCAGGACACAATAGCACACCTCCTGGCACACCTAACAAAGGAGGTTGATTGACCATAAGCGTACCCTCACTCAAAGACTTGGTCAGCCATTGACTAAATTCAATGCCCGTATTTAACTCAAGGGTTGTATTAGACGCACGCTCAGTGAATGCATTTAGGCGATGGTGTGCAGTTTTTTTAGCAGCAACATTCATATAGAGCTGATATAAATAACGCTGAATGGCTAAAGCATCGGCACGAATCAATATCGCCCCAAGCGTCCCTGCGCGATGCACATCATCATTTAATAACGCTAACCATACCGCTAAAACTTGTGCATCAGAGGCAATCCACGCAAACCCATTATCAGGCATGACACTGCGTGCGAGCAATGCATTCACGCGGGTGCGCAGCAGAGCGTCACCTTCTTCTTGATGGCTATAACCATAAAACGCGCCAACTTTAGGCAAGCTTTCAATTAAGGGTAACCAGGGTTTTAGATAAAGACCATTACCATCATGTACTTGCACGGTTAATTCTGTTTGCAATTTGCCAATGCCTTTTAATAAGGCGGCTGAAAACAAAGCATATTGCCAAAGCATTTGTGATTCAGATACCGAGAGATTGTCTTCTTTGACGATAAATTGCTTGAAAAGTTCAAGCGCAATTTCTGTGCGATTCAGGGCATAATTAAGCATGCCCCCTGCTTGTGTGTAATAATTATTCATTACCTCAGGTAAAAGCTGATAATAATTTGCGACATTATCTAAAAGCGTTTGGGCAAATGTGTCGTATTGTGGAGGCGCTAGCATGCTTTGTTGCTGTATTTTTGCAACCAAAGTCTGGCGTTTTTCTTCTTGTAATAATACGTTGGCGCTTAGCACTTGAGTTAAATCTTTGAAGCGTTGGGCATGCGCCTTTTTTTTAGTATGCCATTGGAACACGTTATTCTCCTGTTGAGGCAACACATTCAGTTAAATGAATAAAATCCAACACCTCTAATTGTTCTGGACGTTTGTTGGCATCCACGCCTAAGGCAGTGATTTGCTCACGACTAATCAAACCCTTTAGATTATTCGCCAGCGTTTTACGCCGCATGTTAAAGGCGCGCGCGACCACCTGCTCTAATAAACGAACATCGATGTTTGGGTAGGGTGATTTATTGTAAGGTATTAAACGTATTATAGCTGAATTGACCTTAGGCTTAGGAAAAAAAGCAGCGGCTGGCACATCAAATAACTCAATGGCTTGACAATGATACTGCACCATCACACTTAAGCGGCCGTAATGTTTGGTACCAGGGCATGCTGCTAGGCGTTGCACGACTTCTTTTTGTAACATAAAATGCATATCTTTGATGTTTTGTACATATTTAAGCAAATGCAAAATAAGGGGTGTGGAAATATTATAAGGCAGGTTGCCAACAATGCGTGCCTCACCGCCCCACTGTCCATAATCCATCGTCAACGCATCCGCATGATGGATATGTAAATGTGTGTGTGCAAAGGTTTGTTGTAGATAGGCTATCAAATCGCGGTCAATTTCAATAACCTGCAATTTATCAAGCTCAGTTAATAAATAACCTGTCAACGCCCCCATACCAGGACCAATTTCTATCACATTATCATGGTTTTTTAACGCTAAAACGGCTATAATTTGTGCAATTATGGCCTGGTCCTGTAAGAAATTTTGACCAAATCGTTTTTTAGGATAATGCTTCACAACGGCCTGCTTGAAAAAATCAATGAATATCTAACATTGTACCGTATTTAATATGAAAAAGTATGTGAGAATAAGTTAATTTTTAAACATGTTGATGTATTTAAATGAATTACGCCAGCGCCTGTTGGCCACATTAATTTGGTTTGGCTTATGGTTTTTAATCAGCTGGTGGCATGCTAGAACAATTCTAAGCTTTATATTGACTCCCGCCTTAAAAGTATTGCCTGAATCAAGCATGCTCATCACCACCCATGTGACTACCGCTTTATATCTGCCTTTAAAGCTTGCTATTGATACCGCGCTTCTGGCCTGTATGCCCATGCTTTTATGGCAGCTATGGCGTTTTATAGTGCCGGCACTTTATCCATCCGAACAGATAGCCGCCAAGTGGTTTTTTATTGCAAGTAGTGGCTTATTTATTAGCGGCATGCTGGTTTGTTTTTATGGCGTACTGCCTTTTTTCTTTGCGTTAAGTTTTCATGCCCTGCCGCTTTATGTCAAAATCTTGCCCGATGTTGGCAGCACCGTTCATTTTATTACGCATATGCTGTTAATTTTTGGCGTATGTTTTGAGCTACCTATACTCTGTGTGTTATTAATACAACAAAAAAAAATCACGCTTATGCAGCTTATCATGCTGCGCCCTTATGCCATTGTTGGTGCTTTTGTATTAGGCATGCTCTTAACGCCCCCTGATGTGCTTGCTCAAATTATGTTGGCTCTGCCTTTGTGGGCATTATATGAACTGAGTCTTCTAGCGTGTCGCTGGCAGTTAAAAAATCATAAAAACTCTTGACAACAAACCCGTGTTTGCGTATTTTTTGCCACCATGCCGAGGTGGTGAAATTGGTAGACACGCTAGCTTCAGGTGCTAGTGGGGGCGACCCCGTGGAGGTTCGAGTCCTCTTCTCGGTACCATCAATTTAAATATTCCAATTCATTATATTGCTCAATATAAAATCTAAATGCACATCATATTCGCTTAATAAACAATTGCTATACTCTGATTAACAACCTTTTTGGAGCAAGCACATGCCTGTAACATCAGATGTAGCGGATATAAGTGGACATAGTTTGTCAATAACCCTAGGGGTGCATGTTGTTAATATTACACAAAATTCTAAATTTCATAGAGATAGACGCCCTGTTCAATATTCATTAAAACAAGCGGTTGAATTGTTTGAAACTTTAGCAGAAAAAGCGGCAGCTCAAGCTAAAAAAACTGGGTATACGAATATTCTCACAAAAGCACATATGGATGCGGTGAACAACTTTATTAATGAGCAGATGTATCAGCACGAACCCGTGATTGAAGAGTTGTTCACTTTGCTTGAAAAACTAGAACTACAAGATTTCTATAAGGAATTAGGGCAGGAATTTATGACCTTCAAAAAAGCTGAAAGTAGTCAGTTTATCAAGGAATTTACTGAATCTAATAATTCTAATGACGAAAATTTTGCCGAAAAATTCAAACAACAAGTGTTAGAACGTTGTGAGCAAAAAAGGCAATCAGTGCCACCACCATCAAAATCTGCGTGTCTTAAAAACTTTTTTTTTGGATCAAAACCCCAGCCAGCTAAAGAGGAACCTGAGCCACCAATTTCTGACAAACACTCCATTAATTAGTCATTTAAAGATTGCTATTTCATGCTGATACTCCATGAATAACTCGTGGAATATCGGCTAAGATTTTAAAATATTGTCCGGTACAAAGTTATTAAGCGCTAAAAACTTAATGCTTAATAAATTGTTAATAAACGTTTTGTACACTAAAAGTTCTTTAGTTTAGGAAAGATTGCCATGAAATGTAACGCTTTTGAATTAGCTGGGTATATTAATAATATTTTAAGCCAATCATCGGTAACTATGCGTCAGATTTTTCTAGATTGGCAACAAAAATTAAGTATCCAAGCACCCAATTTATTTGTAGTTGCACCGGCAACAAAGGTGTTTCAATGCTTAATATCAGGACAAAAAACTTTAGATCCTCTAATGCCAAAACTTGCATGCATTCCTGAAATCATCGGCTTTGAGCCATTTTTTAGATTGTTAGGTCATGAATTACAATTGCTCAATTCGCAGCAAAGTATTACTTTTATTGAATTTTTTATCACGCAAGGTTTAGATAATTTTCTTATCAGCATCCAGAGCATTGATGATGCGGTCGATTTTGAATCCCAAGTCATTGACCTGTTTAAGGGCATTTTAAATAAAAATTTACAAAGTTATCATGCCACCCAACCATCCACGCTGTTACCAAAAGGTGAAACAGCGCCGCATAAATTTTTCAAACCACAAAATCATGAAACAGAAACAGCTGCTTTAAACAAAAATACTTTTTCTAATAATGTATAAGTAATGATCGCCTTATTTTATAATGGCATTTTATGACCACTTTTTGGATTAGTATGCATTGGCTGGTGATTATTTTTTTGAGCATAATGTTATGGCATGAAAAATCGCGTTTGTGGCAGTGGTTTAGCTATCGTCGCTGGCAACTACGTTGGCATGTGCGCAATCATCATCAGGTTTTTAATCATTTATTTAATACAGTTGATGGTTTTGCCTTATCACGCAGGCACCGCCCCTCCAACGACATTACCTATTTGTATGGTGAAATTGAATTTGAACCTTTTATTGCGCTTTTAAGCTTAACGCATCCGCATAAAGATACCATATTTTATGATTTAGGTTCTGGTGTGGGTAAAGCGGTTTTCGCTGCCGCCATGGTGTTTGGTGTTAAACGCGCAGTCGGCGTTGAAATATTACCAGCATTACACCAAAGCGCTTGTCAGCAAAAAGAGCGCTTAAAGCAACTTGCAACTTATCAAGCATGTGCAAACACCCTTGAGTTTCACCAAACTGATTTAAGATATTTTCCTGTTTTTGATGCTACCCTTATTTTTATCAGCTCTACGGCTTTTTTTAATGAAACTTGGCAGCAAATTAGCCATCATCTAGAAACATTACCCAAAAATGCTTATGTTATTTCTTTAAGTAAACCGCTTGATTCAAAACAATTTACATTGATTCGACAAACCGCAGTATGTATGAGCTGGGGATGGGCTGAAGCTTTTATCCAACAAAAAGTTGCTTAAGAATTATAAAAATTGAATATTTATCTTAGCCGACTATACTCATGGTTATCTGCTCACTTTATCCATGGCTTTTTATATGCTCAAATCACAAATTATCGCCGAGATGGCCACAAAGCTTACTTATTTATCTGAAAAGAAGATAGCCGATGGTGTAGGCGTTATTTTAGAAATGATGAGTGATACCTTGTCGCACAACGGGCGTATTGAAATTCGCGGATTTGGCAGTTTTACGCTGCACCATCGTCTACCTCGACGGGCTTGCAACCCCAAAACCGGCGAAGAAATCATGGCTTTAGCAAAGTACCATGCCCATTTTAAACCTGGTAAAGATTTAAAAGCCCGCATTGATAACGCCCGTATGCGCTACCCTATTCTTGAAGATTAGTTAGGTCGTAGGCAAGGTCACGCCAGTTTGTCCTTGATATTTACCTTTGCGGTCAAGGTAAGATACCTGACAAACATCATCAGCTTCTAAAAATATCATTTGTGCGACACCTTCGTTGGCGTAAATCTTGGCTGGCAGAGGTGTTGTATTAGAAAATTCAAGCGTTACATGGCCTTCCCATTCAGGCTCAAGTGGCGTGACATTAACAATAATCCCACAACGAGCATAGGTCGATTTACCCAAACAAATGGTCAACACATTACGTGGAATACGAAAATACTCAACAGTGCGCGCTAAGGCAAATGAATTAGGCGGAATGATACAAACATCGGCATTGACATCAACAAAACTACTTGCATCAAAAGCTTTTGGATCCACAATGGCTGAATTTATGTTGGTAAAAATTTTAAATTCATTGGCACAGCGCACATCATAGCCATAACTTGATACCCCATAGGAAATGACGCGACCACTGTTGGTATGACGCATCTGGTGGCCATTAAAAGGCGTGATCATTGCATGCTTGTGCGCCATCTGCTCTATCCATCGGTCTGATTTGATTGTCATATTCTATCCATTTATAAAGGTAATAAAATTTTAATACTAAAAAAAGACTCCTATTTGCGCAATTAAAGTATCGGCGGATTTACCTGTGCCAAGCGTGTTTAAATTCTGCATGCCAGAAGGTGCCGCACCATTGGCAAAATTGCCTGATTTAAAATCCATATCATGGCGGTATTCTAAACTTTCGACGGTATCTTTCCAAACGGAAATATTAAATACCGTACTAATACGCTGCTCAGGCAAATGCAATGCCAGTGTTTGTTTTGACCACTGATAGCCCAAAGCAAGCGATGCGGGTTTATGAAAAGCTTTAAACGTCATACCCGCTTCAAGTTGTGCAGCCTGAGGTTTAGCACCATGGCCATTAAAACTTAAGTCTTGGGGGCGAAATGTTTGACTTGCACCGACCCATTCTGCAGCAAAATTGTAGCGATCAATATTAAGGTTGACATGGATGTCTAAGCCTGGAATTTTTTTAACTTGTTCGGAGCCATTGGTAATCGAACTAAAGCCACCAAACGTTGTAAAAGGTATTGCCCCTGTGCTTTGCATGCCCTGTGAATCATTTAAAGACCCAATGACTCCCATGCCAATATCACCTGAAAAAGTGCGATTACCAAATGTATAACCAACATTTACCCCACCAATGGTTGAGCGATTCGTAGTGATTTCTGAGCGAAAACCATATATCGCCGCATATGGCCCATTATCCTGCTGCGACTTATAACCTAAAATAAAAGGTCGTGTTTTAACACGTGCCAATACAAGGGTCATGGGTGAGGTGATCATTGAGCTGCTATAGCGTCCAAAGGGAGCATACAGTTGACCGGCGGTAAAATAAAAAGGAGTTTTATCTAGATTACCAATATTAACGAACCCTAAATTCAGATTAAACGATGAGTTTGATACGCGAGGACCGCCTGTAGCAGGTGGTGAGGCATCATAAGCGACTGAGATGAAGGCCTCAACATTACGATTTAAAATAGCAGCCACATCAAGCTCACTTGAGCCGAGGGTAAAATCTGTCGCATATTGATTAAAATAAGGGTTACTAAACGAGGCCACCGGCTCTGATTTACCACTAATAGCAATAATAGGAATGTTGGGGGCTGGATAACCAATGGCTTGATAAGCGCGATATAAGCGGCGACGCTGCTGCATCAGGCGAATATCACGATTAATACTTGAAATATTCACAATATAATCTGAGCCATCAAAAGAAGGCCTATCACCCGTATAAGGCGATGTGACCACGGGTGTACCAGCAATATAGGTTAGAATATGCTCATCAGCAACCAAGGCGGTTGGATAAAATCCAAGTGCTTCGGGCTGGTCTATGGTATGCGCAGTTATTGCACTTTGATGGAAAACTTTGCTTTGTACTGACGGAGCAGCAGATGAATTAGCTGTGGCTTTAGGCCTACTAGCAAATCCTAGCGTTTTTTGTTGCTTGAGCATATCGAGCTCATGCTGTAGTGCTTGCGTTTTTTGCTGTAATTGATGAATTTCTTGTTGTAAATAAGAAGAATCTGCCCAAACTTCCCCAGACAAAATAGCTACCAAAATAGCTGATATAACACCTCTTTGTATCAAAACCTTTGCTCCTGACTTATTTTTTTACTTAATATTGTCTGGGGCAAAAGTATAAACGTTTTATAAATAATTTACGAGTTTAAAATGGCAGGTTAATGGCCATCATTATTTAATATTTATGCTCCCAAATGACCCGATAATCACTAAAGGAGCTAAAAATTAACTATCAGCTAACCAGCGAACGCCAAAATAAGGTCCATATAAAGCAAAGTCGCTGCGTGTAGGCAGGGCTGAAAAAGTATTATCATCAACAGCTAAAGCATTGAAGTAATTCATTACCTGATAACCACCTTCGATGCTAAATAAACCTTGAGCAAGCGGATAAGCATAATTTAACCCTAATTTTGCTTCAAAGCCTGGTACTAATTGTTTGCGGCTACCATAGGTCGAATCCACCACCACGCCATTCCCATAAGCAGTTGAATTATCAAGCCGTGCTGTACCATAAAGTAAAATGGTCATGCCGCTGGCTACAATATTTATACCGCTTTCTAAACCATAGCGATAATCAACACCAATAGCTGGCCCAACACCATTAAAATCTGAATTTCTAGTACCCGTTACACCCGCTGTTGCAGGTAGAAAAATTGCTGGTATATCGTAAGGTTGTTGACGGTCTACCCGTATGGCTGCATATTGCATACCTGCATAAAAACGCGCGCTATGCTGTTGATTAAAATGGACATCTTGGCCCATAAGCAAATTAATTTCGTCAAAACGATTCGAAAGGTTATTTTGATAATTTGCATCAACCGTTGTGGCGCCAAACGGTAGCAATTGTAAATATTGGCCACTATATAAACCTAAATCACTGTTTACTTGATAATGCAGCCAACTTAATTGAATGTCGCTGCCGCTACCAAATAAATAACTCGCTTGTAATTTGTAACCCCAATCCCATTTAGGCAAAATATCTTTTAAGCCGCCTGTTACAGCAGGTGCAAAAGTTAAGGGCGATGTATAGGATGGTTTTAAATACAACGCTTGCACATCCATAGTCCATGCATTTCTAACACAAGCAACCGTTAAATTTTTTGGTTGACACACAGGCCCCATGGTTCCCGCTAATACTGTACTGCTATTGATTACCATCACTGTTAAGGCTATTTTTTTTAACATCTTATCTCCATGTGTGTAAAAAAAAAGCCCATCAATTTCTGATGAGCTTTAGCAAGTATGAAGCGAGCAATTAGACGTTGCCAACCCATTTCAAGCCTAAGTAAGGACCTTGTAACGCAAAATCTGATTGTAAGAAACCAACATTTTGAGCGTTAAAGTAGTTAACCCACATGTAACCGCCATCAACGCTTAATGCGCCTTGAGCCATTGCGAATGTGTAGTTAGCGCCTAATTTACCTTCTAATTCAGGCACAACAGAAGTTTTAGAACCGTTGGTGTTACCAGCAGCTAAACCAAATAATGCAGT
>PKDH01000060.1 GCA_002863045.1 Legionella sp. | reverse complement strand
AGCATCTGTTTGACTTCAGTTTGAAATCCCATGGTTTGTTTTTTTGACATAATTATCCTCTATAAAAATTCGTGCTGTTTTATATAAGGCTTGATTTTCTAAATTCAAGCCAATTGATTAAATACTTTTAAGTAGCGGGACGGTTGATATTTCTTGTTGCTGGCACCATGCCTACTCGCGGTCGATGGAGATAAATTGTCACACGCTCACTTGTGGCTATTACCTCCTTATTTTTATCAACCAACTGTACTTCAATAACGTGCGTGCCTCGGTCAACCTCATTTAAAGCAAATAACACGGTATGTTTAGGCTCACTCATGGGCTTACCATCTAAAAGAACTTGCAAAAGATCTGCTTTACCAAATTCTGGGGTAACTTCAGCAACAATCGGAATAAATCCCTGATTATTGCGAATGGTTTCTTCAGGCTTAGGCTGCAAAATTGTGATTTTTTTGCTAACTTTCTCAGCAGATTTTTCATTTTTTTGTGGCGTTAGGGTTTTTTGCTCAGAGGCTGTGAAAGTTTGAGCAGGTGGCAATGTAACAGATTTAGCCCTATCATTTGGACTGTCACTGTAATGAATGGTGCCATCAGAATCAGTCCACTTATATATGTCTGCCCATACGATGGAGATATCACTCATAAAAATTGTGAAGATTAAAAAGCAAGCTTTTATCATAGCTATTCCTTTAAATTGATAAGCTCAAAGTTTGTTTAAGCACTGTAATATAATTCAAATTCTTTGGGGTGAACTTGGATTTTAAGGCACTCAATTTCCTCTTTTTTAAGCTTAATATAGCTATCAATAAAGGATTGACTAAAAACATCACCTTGCTGTAGAAAAGCGTTGTCTTTTTGCAAAGAGTTAACAGCTTCTTCAAGAGAACTTGCTACCTTGGGTATATCTTTTAATTGATTTTCCGGTAAATCATATAGATTTTTATCGATGGCATGACCTGGGTCAATTTTGTTTTTAATACCATCTAATCCAGCCATGAGCATGGCCACAAAGGCTAAATAAGGATTCGCCACAGGATCTGGAAAACGTACTTCAATACGACATGCTTTGGCGTTACTGACATGAGGAATACGAATAGCTGCTGAACGATTACGCGCAGAATAAGCCAATAAAACAGGCGCCTCAAACCCTGGCACTAAGCGCTTGTAACTATTGGTTGATGGATTGGTAAACGCATTAATAGCCCGGGCATGTTGAATGATGCCACCCAAATAATAAAGCGCAGTTTGAGAAAGATTGGCATATTGGTTACCGGCAAATAAGTTAACCCCATCTTTAAATAAAGATTGATGACAATGCATGCCACTGCCGTTATCACCAACCAAAGGTTTTGGCATGAAAGTTGCTGTTTTACCGTAGTTATGAGCAACATTGTGTATCACATACTTTAATAATTGCACTTCATCAGCTTTGGTCGTCATACTGGCAAAACCTGTTGCAACTTCATCCTGGCCTGTAGCAACTTCATGATGATGGGCTTCAACCGTTATGCCCAAATTTTCCAAAGTGGTACACACTGTCGAGCGAATATCTTGTCTAGCATCAACAGGAGGTACAGGAAAATAACCGCCCTTTAAAGCACAGCGATGGCCTATATTACCACCTTCGACATGACTGGCTGAATTCCAATGAGCCTCAGCACTATCTACCTCATAAAAACAACCATTGACCGTGGATTTAAAACGAACATCATCAAATACAAAATACTCAGGTTCAGGTCCGAAATAAACTGTATCAGCAATATCGGTCGCTTTAAGATAGGCTTCAGCTCGACGGGATAAAGTTCTGGGGTCTCGGTCATAGCCCTGCATTGTTTTAGGGTCAACCACATGACAACGCATGATAAGTGTGTTGTCTTGATAGAAAGGGTCAAGTACAATATTTTGACAATCAGGCACCAAAGCTAAGTCTGATTCATGAATCTCTTGCCAACCTTTAATTGATGAACCATCAAACATTTTACCAAATTGAATAAACGCCTCATCAACAGCTGAAACAGGCACTGTTACATGCTGCTCTTTACCCAGCGTATCGGTAAAACGTAAATCAATAAATTTTGCGTTATGTTTTTTTATGGCCTCATCGACCAGCTGCTTGCTCATGGTATTCTCCATTATCATTGATGCATCATTTTACCTTAAGTGACTTATGAAACCCAGTAGGCTACAATGGCAATCTTTTCATGCATAATTTTTGTCAAATACGATGAGTGCTTATCAATATCAAGCATTAAATGCCAAAGGTAAGCTTATTAACGGTATCATCGATGCTGACTCAGAACGTCAAGCACGTCATCAATTACGTCAACAACATTTAACGCCTACTGAAATTAGGTTATTTACGCCTAAAAATTTCAATTTTTCTCACCAAACGCTATCGACCCCCCATCAAGCGTTATTAACGCGTCAACTAGCCACATTGCTAAGTGCAGGGCTACCGCTTGATGAGGCGTTAAGTGGTGTTATTGAGCAAACTGAAAAACCTCGTGTTCAGCGCATTTTAACAGGCGTGCGTCATAAGATATTAGAAGGCTATGCGCTTGCCCAAGCTTTGAACGAATATCCTAAAGCCTTTCCTGAGCTTTATCGGGCGACTGTTCGTGCGGGTGAACATACTGGACGACTTGATTTGGTATTAAATAAACTTGCTGATTATACAGAACACCAGCAAACTATGCGCAGTAAAATCCAACAAGCCTTAATTTATCCTTCTTTGATGATTATCATATCGTTTGCCATTGTAAGTTTTTTGCTCGCTTTCGTAGTGCCTAAAATTATTGATGTTTTTAGCAGCAGTGGTCAAACTTTACCCTACATGACACATCTGTTAATTACTCTGAGTACTTTTTTACAAATCTATGGATGGATAAGTGTGCTTATTATGATAGGTTTATTATCCGTTTTTAAATACTGTTTAAAATACGAGCCTGTTAAACAACGCTGGCACAAATTTTTACTCAAATTACCTATGGTGGCGTATTTTATTCGAACCACCAATATTGCACGCTACATTCATACCTTTGGTATACTCTTTGCTGCGGGCTTAAACATATTAGAAACTATGCGTGTCGCGGCAAGTGTGCTTCATTCACGACCTATGCAACAAGCGTTTAATCATGCAGCATTACAAGTTAAAGAAGGCAGTAGCATCCATGGAGCCTTAAAAGCCACACGATTTATTCCGCCAATGGCCATGCACTTGATTAGCAGTGGTGAGAAAAGTGGTTACCTTGCTGAGATGATGGCCAAAGCGGCACTTTATATGGATATGGAAATCAAACGCTTGATTGAAACAGCTTTAACACTTTTAGAACCCTTGATCATTCTTTTGATGGGTGCCGTGGTGTTATTTATTGTCCTTGCAACTTTATTACCTATTTTTTCTATGGAACAACTTGTTACGTAACTATTTTGACCAACTGCGCTTAAGGAGAGATTGATGTCATCACAAAAAGGTTTTTCACTGATTGAAATTATGGTTGTTGTGGTCATTTTAGGTATTCTTGCTTCAATTGTTGTGCCGAAAATTATGTCACGACCAGATGAGGCACGTGCGATTAAAGCCAAACAAGATATTTTATCTATCCAAGAAGCTCTGGATTTATATAAATTAGATAATGGTTTTTATCCCAGCAGTGATCAAGGCTTGAATGCTTTAGTACAAAAGCCTACTGACGCCCCCCTGCCCTCTAACTGGAAACCTTATTTAAAATCTGTGCCAAAAGATCCTTGGAATCGTGAATATATTTACTTAAACCCAGGCGAACATAATGAAGTTGATATTTTTACCTTGGGCGCGGATGGTGAAGCAGGCGGTAGTGGCATTAATGCTGAAATAGGTAATTGGCATGCATCATAAGGGGTTTACCCTTGTTGAAATTTTGGTGGTAATCATCATTTTAAGTATCATATCAGGTGTCACATTGACAGCTTTTGGTGATTTTGGTCAAAGTCGTCAAGCTCAGTTAAGCGCTGAGCAATTTAAGCAATATATTGAACTTATTGAAGAACGTGCTTTATTGCAAATGGCAACTTTTGAGGTATATGTAACCCCAAAGGGCTATAAAACACGCCAACTTATAAATCACACAACCTGGCTTGAACCTCGTCAACATTTATTCAAATGGCATGTTTTTCCTAAAGCTAGCCACGTCTCATGGCCTGATGAGGTGGCTTCAAGCTATCGTATCCTTATTAACGCCACAGGTGAAACAACTCCTTTTACGCTTTTTTTTGGCACCGCTACAGCCCCTCGTTTGCTCACGCTCAAAGGTCGAATTAATGGCCAAATTGACTTATATGCCGCCTAATTCTCAGGCTCAAGGTTTTACTTTAATTGAGGTCTTACTGGCATTAGCCGTGGTCGCCATTGCTTTTACCGCACTTATCAAAGCCCAAAGTCATGTTACCCTAAGCACGCTGCATCTTAAGAATAAAGTGATTCGCCATCAAGTGGCGATGCAAGGCATGAATCTTGTGCAATTAGGTTTAATATCGCTTAGGCCTGGTCATATTACCACTGAAATGACGTATTTGTTACGTCAACGCTGGTATTGGCAGGTTGAAGTTTTTGATAGCCCACTTTATCTAGTTAAAAAAATTCGAATTCGAGTCGGCTCCTCAGCAAAAGGTCCTTTTGTCGATGAAATTATTGGGTATATGCCGGCACAGATGGACGTTCATCATCATGTCTAATCGAGGATTTACACTTATTGAAATATTGGTAGCTTTAACCTTATTTGCCATTCTTGCTACACTCACTTCCTCTTTTTTATATAAAGCACTTAATACGCGTGAGCATCTTAATAAACAAAATGACATGCTTGCCCAACTTGAACGCGCTCTTATCATCATCCAACAAGACCTCATCCAAATCATTGACACGCCTTTATCATCTACTAACGTATCTGCGCATTTTTTAGGCGACCAACAAGCCATCGAATTTACACGCATGCACTCGGCTTTTATTTTTCCGACCTCAAAATTTCAAGCGCTACAAAAAATTAAGTACTATTGCACCCCTCATCAATTGATACGTCAAACGCAATCTGTATACTCTGATAACAACACCATCCATAAAAAAATTATACTAGATGGATTAGAAACCTGTGAATTTCAATTTTTAAATCATCTTCTTGCTGTTCAAACACAATGGCAAGTTATACCTTATGACGAAGATAGTCTCGAACATGCATTACCTATTGCAGTAAAATTATCATTTTCAACATCATCTTGGGGAGATTTTAGCCGGATTTGGCTGATACCACTGGCCTTTTATGATAATGTTCACTAGAAAACGTGGCAGCGCTTTGATTTCAGCTATGTTTACCATGACATTGGTCGCCATGGTTGCCACTGCCATGCATGCACGTTTACAAACAGATATCTATCGCACTCAGTTAGCCATTAATCAGGATAGGATTGTGCTAGCCTCACAGGGTATGGTTTTTTGGGCCATGGGACAGTTGCGCAAGCCTGCTTTATCCAATCTTAATACCACCGTTTCTGTGTTCCCCACTCAAGCTCGATATGATTATCCCGGCTTATCTATGCAAGGTTATCTTGAAGATGAACAAAGCTTTTTTAATCTTAATAATTTAATTGATGAGCGCTATCAACCTATATTTCTTAATTTACTTAAAAACGTACTACCTGATTTAAGTGCTAACACTCGCCTAGCGCTTGCCAAGGCTATAAAAGCAAGGATTTATCCTGCGGATAAATCCCGCCAACTATGGCGCCAAAATCTAACCTCTCATTTTTTACCAGATGTTATTAAACAAAATTTGCTACAAAATTTACAAGAATTAAAAACAATTACTGGCTTTTCTGCCCAACGTTTTGACGCTTTAAAACCATACATCGTCGTACTTCCTGCTATTACACCCATCAATCTCAATTCAGCATCCAAAATAGTGCTAAGTAGCCTTGGTCAAGGGCTAAGTGATAACAAGATAGAGGCTTTGTTGCGATTTAAAACTAAAAAGGGATTTGATTTAGCTAAGATTCGTCCTTTTTTACTCAAAGAACACATTGATATACACTCTATTACACTTGTAAGTGAGTTTTATTTAAATAAAGCAACCCTATCCAATGATGAAACTAATTTGACGTTATTTACCTTGTTAAAACGTCAGCAACTTCCTCACGAACCTATTGGAGTGAGTTTAATAAAGCAAAGTTATCAACCCTTTTAATCAGTTTTTAGGCTTGAATTTTATGATTCAAGCCTAAAATTGATAATTACTGGGTTACGGTTGTATTGCTATCCATACTATCTTGACCATTGTCCATGGTGTTAGTGGTTGGGCTAGTTGTATCAACACTTGTATTGGCATCCGTTGAAATTGTACCGTTATCATTAGCGTCAGTGTTCATAGTATCATCCCCGACCACAGGGTCAGTTGTGGCACTATTGGTGACACTGCTATCGCCATTGTCAGGTACCGTGGTATTAATGCCTGTATCCGTGGTTGCATTCATATTGGTATCGGTATTCATTGTCCCAGTCACAGCAGCATTAGCAGATAATGCAGCTGCAGCTAAACATATAGCAAGTATCCTTTTCATACTTTTCTCCTTAGAGTGAGATGGATTAATAAAATACTATTAGAGTATAGCATCAACTCAATATTTTAAGATTAAGCTTGATTAAACTTAAAATTGACCTGCTAAATATTGCAAAATCTTATGGTTAGCTTTTGGAAAATCGTATTTTTTAAGGTGTGTAATTGCGACCCAACGTAAATCTTCTTGCTGCTCACAACAAGTTGGTTGTCCTTTATATGAATTCACAAGATAGACGTGAAGCTTGAGCAATTGTGTAACGCTATGAATCGTAATAGTAAATAAAAAGGAAGCATCAATGGTCTCAATACCTAACTCTTCTTTGAGTTCTCGCGTCAAAGCCTGGGTGGGCCGTTCACCTAGCTCGATTTTCCCACCCGGAAATTCCCATTGTCCGCCGCAATCAACATTAGGTGGCCTTTGAGTAATTAAAACTTGCTGTTGCGCATTTGTGATCACGCCTACTGCCACATCCATGATTAACTTAAACTACCATGACAATTCTTATACTTTTTATTAGAACCACAAGGACACGGGTCATTGCGACCTACTTTATCCGCAGCACGTCTGAAAGGAACCACATTATCAGAAGGTTCTGCTTGGTGCTGGGCTGTATTATCATCATGCTCAAAATGCATTGATTGAATTTGTTCGGCTCGACGTTGTTGCTCAACTGCCTCAACATCAGCTTTATCCTCAATAACAACTGACATTAGTAAATGAATGATGTCGTACTTTAAGTTATCGAGCATCGCGGTGAATAATTCAAATGCTTCACGCTTATACTCTTGCTTTGGGTCTTTTTGCGCATAACCACGCAAATGAATACCTTGGCGCAAGTAATCCATCGAAGATAGATGTTCACGCCAATGATTATCCATGCTTTGTAAAATAACTGACTTTTCAAATTGAGCAAGAACATCGCGTCCTACGAGTTGTTCTTTGGCCTGATAATGCTCCTCACTTAGCGTTAAGATGCGCTGATAAATCGCTTCAAATGGCAAATGATGTTCTTTATCTAACCAATCTGTAATGTTGACATCAAGCTTAAAATCATTTTGCAAAGCACTCATCAAGGCAGGTATATTCCACTCATCTTCTAAACTTTGCGGGGGAATAAAATTTTCGACCACAGCTCTTATGACCTCTTCACGCATGGTATGCACCACATCATGCGAGTCATCCATCGCCATCACCGTAGCCCGTTGGGTATAAATAACTTTACGCTGATCGTTGGCCACATTATCGTAATCAAGCAATTGTTTACGCACATCAAAATGATGGCCCTCTAGTTTACGTTGAGCATTTTCAATGGCTTTGGTTACAAGATTATGTTCGATTGGTTCACCAGGCTTCATGCCTAAACGACGCATCATTGAAGCTACACGTTCTGAGGCAAAAATTCGCATTAAATTATCTTCAAGTGATAGATAAAAGCGGCTGCTACCAGGATCTCCTTGACGACCAGAGCGACCTCTTAATTGATTATCAATACGCCTTGATTCATGACGCTCAGAACCAATGATACGAAGACCACCTGCTTTTATAACTTGGTCGTGATTTTTCTGCCAAGTTGCTTTAATTTTTGCAGATTCTTCGTCATTTTTATCCATAAGCATGGCTTTTAAACTACCGCCAAGCACAATATCAGTACCACGACCTGCCATATTTGTAGCAATGGTCACAGCACCTGGGCTACCAGCCTCGGCAATAATATGGGCTTCTTTTTCGTGAAATTTAGCATTTAATACTTGATGTTTGATATTCGCTTTATTCAATAAAAAACTGACTAACTCAGATGACTCAATCGATGCCGTTCCCACAAGCACTGGCTGTTGGCGTTTAATGCATGCTTTAACATCATCAATAATGGCTTGATATTTATCTTCTTGAGTTAAATAAACCAAGTCTGATTCATCTTGACGTTGCATCGCTTTGTTTGTTGGAATAACCACCACATCTAAGTTATAAATTTGTTGAAATTCATAGGCTTCGGTATCAGCCGTACCCGTCATGCCGGATAATTTATTGTAAAGCCTAAAAAAGTTTTGGAAAGTGATGGAGGCGAGCGTTTGGTTTTCTTGTTGAATGGTCACATTTTCTTTTGCTTCGATGGCTTGATGTAATCCTTCAGACCAACGACGCCCAGCCATTGTGCGTCCGGTATGCTCATCAACAATAACTACCTCATCGTCTTTGACAATATAATCCACATCTTTATGAAACATTGCATGGGCTTTGAGTGCCGCATTAACATGATGCATCAAAATAATATTACTAGCATGATAGAGACTTTCGCCTGGGTCTAATAATTTTGCTTCAACTAATAAAGATTCAATATGCAAATGGCCTGATTCAGTTAAATGCGCTTGTTTTTGCTTTTCATCGATGGTGTAATCGGCTTCTTCTTGCGCTTTTTGTGGTTTTAGATGCGGTATAAGTTTGTTGACTTTGATGTAGAGATCAAGGTTCCCTTCAGCCGCTCCTGAAATAATTAACGGTGTGCGAGCCTCATCAATTAAAATCGAATCAACTTCATCGACAATGGCAAAGTTCAGCTGACGCTGTGCTTTATCTTCGGTGGCAAATGCCATATTATCGCGCAAATAATCAAAACCAAACTCATTGTTAGTGCCATATACAATATCAGCGCGATAAGCTTCTTGTTTTGCTTCAGGCAACATATCTGGATAAATAACCCCAACCGTTAATCCTAAAAATTCAAATACTGGTCTCATCCACTGACTGTCACGTTTGGCCAAATAATCATTGACTGTCACAACATGCACGCCTTTTTCACTCAAAGCGTTCAGGTAAGCTGGTAGAGTTGCCACCAAAGTTTTACCTTCTCCAGTACGCATTTCAGCAATATTGCCTTCATGTAATACCATACCGCCAATAAGCTGCACATCAAAATGACGTAAACTTAATGTACGCACAGCCACTTCTCGAACAACTGCAAAAGCTTCGGGTAATAAGTCATCTAAGGTAGCTTCATTGGCTAGGCGTTGTTTGAATTCAGCTGTTTTAGCACGCAGTGCTTCATCGGTTAACGACTGAATCTGGGGTTCTAGTTGATTGATTGTTTCAACCATTTTTTCCATACGTTTGAGCGTGCGTTCATTACGACTACCAAACATTTTTTTGATTAGTGTGCTTAGCATGGAGCTGCCTATCCTCTTATTTTCAACGCTAAAAGAGCATAATTTACTTGAAATCATAGCAAAATGCCATGACTATCATGGTTTTTCATCGGTACTTAAAAAAGGTGATTGAAATAAAAGCGCTAAAAATTTATTTTATATGTCCGTTGAATCTTCTGTTAAATTTTCGATATGACCTAACCAATCTAGTGCTTGATTTAACAATGCTAAATTTTTATTTTGCTGTGCTTCCAATAAACATTTTTTCCAATATTTGGCATTCGGTAAACCATGGGCCATATTCATAATGGGCTTTAATATTAAACTAAGTGGTTTATCAACAAGGTGATGTGTTTGCATACAAGCTAAATATTGCGTTACTAGCGCTGTGCGCGTTACAACGGGCGTATGGGGATAAAGCGCATGATGAATATGGGCTATGGCATAAGGATTTTCACAAGCCAGGCGGCCAATCATCACCCCATTAACCTGGGTTAAATGTGTTTGCACAGCTTCTATTGAAGTAATATTGCCGTTGATAATCATCGGTACGTCAGGAAATGCTTGCTTTAATCGATAAACATAATCGTAGTGCAGTGGTGGAATGGTGCGATTTTGCTTAGGGCTTAATCCTTTAAGCCAAGCTTTGCGTGCATGGATAATTAGTTTATCGCAGCCTGCCTCAATTAACGCTTGGGCAAAATTATAGAAAAAGTCATAACCATCGTTGTCATCAATGCCAATACGAATTTTAGCGGTAATTGGTGTACAAGTTGTGTCTTTCATCGCCTTGATACAATCACTCACCAAGGCTTGCTCTTTCATCAAGCACGCGCCAAAATGACCTTTTTGGACTCTATCGCTTGGACAACCAAGATTGAGATTAATCTCAGCAAATATATCAGCTACTTGATGCACACATCTGACCAAATCTTTTTTATCAGCACCTCCTATTTGTAAAGCCAATGGTGGCTCACTGCAATGAATATGCGATATTTGGTGAAAATGATTTAAAATAGCCCCTGTTGTGACCATTTCCGTGTAAAGAAGCGCGTTGGGCGCCATCAGACGCATTAATACGCGAAAGTGACTGTAACTCCAATCAATCATAGGAGCGATGGATAAAGGTAAAACAAGTGTTTGTACTGGCACAGCATCATCAATATTAAATAAAAAAGTATTATATCAAATTTTATTTAAAGCGCTTATTTTCAGTGATTTAACTTAGTTAACAGGCTTTAATGCTTCAATAATTAATTGCAAACGAGTACGACCTTGATATTCATTGATATCAAGTTTGTAGGCTAGAAAAACTTGTTTTAGGCGATGATTAGGCCAAAGATTGGTATCAATATTAAAAGCAATGGCATCCAGCACTAATTCACTATCCGGCACGCCTAACGTTAATTTCAAATGGTGTTGGCCTACTAAGCGCTGATCAAGCAATTCAAAAATTCCCTCAAAGCATGGTAGCGGAAAAAGTTGCCCCCAGGGGCCTGCTTGCTCAATTAAAGTGGCAGTAGCAAGCGTTAAATCTTTGGCTGCAAGTGTACCATCGGTTAGAATCTGTGATTGACCTAAAGTCTCATCAACATGATGACTTATTTCCTCAATAAACGCTTGTTTGAAAGCATCAAAATGACACGGTTTGATACTTAAGCCGGCAGCCATCGCATGTCCACCAAACTTTATCATTAAATTAGGATGATTTTTATCGATTTCTGCCAATACATCACGAATATTTAAGCCTGTGATGGAACGTGCTGAGCCTTTCATTTCTTGAGAATCAATGCTAGCAAATATCACCACCGGGCGATGAAACTTATCTTTTAATCGCCCGGCTAAAATACCAATAACGCCTTGATGCCAGCTTTTATCCGTTAAACACAGCGCCAAAGGCAAACATGTCTCTTGCATGGTTTGGGTGAGTTGTTTAAGTGCTAGAAGGGCTTGTTCTTTCATTTCTTGTTCGATGAGCTTGCGGTCATGATTTAACTCATCTAAGCGTATGGCCAACTGCTTGGCTTTAGTAAAATCATCTGTTAGCAAACACTCAATACCAAGCGACATATCATCCAGCCTTCCTGCAGCATTTAAACGCGGTGCGATGGCAAAACCCAAATCGCTTTCTCTAAGTTTAGCCGGCTGACGATTGGCAATCTCAATAAGTGCTTGAATACCTGGCCGACATAAACCTTGACGTATACGCCTAAGCCCCTTATCGACTAAAATACGATTATTTTTATCAAGAGCAACCACGTCGGCCACAGTACCTAAAGCAACTAAATCTAAAAATTGCGCCATATTAGGTTCAGTTATAGGTTGCTGGGTAAACCATTGACGCTCAATCAAATAACGCCTTAATGCCACCATCACATAAAAAATTACCCCAACGCCGGCAATCGCTTTGCTAGCAAATGTATCAGCGTGTTGATTAGGGTTAACGATGGCACAGGCATTTGGCAGAGTTTCTAACGATAAATGATGATCGGTAATGATCACATCAATACCATGTTCTTTCGCTCTATCAACGCCATCAAAGCTTACAATGCCATTATCTACTGTGATGATTAAACTTGGGCGCTGCACTTCATGAGCAGCATCAACAATAGCAGGCGTTAAACCATAGCCATAGGCAAAACGATTGGGTACTAAATAATTCACATATTTTGCCCCCATGGCTTTTAACGCCAGTACTGCTAATGCCGTTGAGGTAGCGCCATCGGCATCAAAATCGCCAATGATGGTCATCTGCTCTTGATTGTTTAGTGCTCTAGCTAAACGCTGGCATGCTCTATCAATATCTTTTAACGATTCAAATGACAATAAAGCTTGCAAGTGCTTATCAAGCTGGCTTACATCCGTAATACCACGCGCTAAGTAAATACGTTCAAGTAAGGCTGGCATGGGTGTGGTATGGGACAGCATGATGTCTGGGGGGATGGGTCGCTGAACAATATGCATAAACTATCCTCTAAGCCAGTCTAGCCAACTTTTTTTAATCATTTGATAAGCTTGATTATTCCAAAACCAACGTGTGCTGTGCTTTTTAGAATACGTTTGGAATTTCCGGATAATATCAGGTTGATAATTGTCTATCAGATATACGGCATGGTCATCCATAATGTTTAAGTCCAGCGGTTTGACATGCTCTGGAAAACAGGCCTGTAACTGGACATTATCCGTGTAAGTCGTTTTTTTTAAGGCATCAAACGACCCTTCGCCGTAAAACCATATACCATTAACGGTTAGTTCTCGAGGCTTGAGTTGATTGTAAGCATGGCTTGATAACAACATTTGCAATTCGGTTAATAACCGAGGCCAGTAACCTGAAACATCAAGAGACATTAACGTCGGCGTGAGGCTGCGATTTAACAGCCATTCGGGTATAGCACTTTTAATAGCGGGTTTAAACATAGGTTTGACTAGCCATGTATCAGCATTAATATAATGTAGGACAAAGCCATCTTCGCGTAAAAAAGAGGCGATTACTTCATAAAAAGCTAGGCTTTCTGCTGGCGATAATTTAAGTTCTTTTTGGGTAGCGGTAACGGCCGCATTATTGTGACTGACTTCCCAATGAATGGGAGCCGCTAATAACCAAGGGCCTTCTTTTAACCCGTGAAAGCGCGCCAATAATGCTGCATAAGGTTGTATATTGTTGGGCAAATCCAAACAATATAACCAATTTAACCAACAATCAGTATAATTAAAAATCGCTTGGCTTTTAGGTGGAGCTGCTTTGTCATGATGGTTAATTACAATATCCATGAGGGTACTTTCTCTAAAAAAGTTATGTGTTAAACTTTGACATTACGACATCTTTTAATAAAGCCTTATGCAAATTCACGTTGAATCTTCCTCTAAACATTCCATTGAATCTTACGATGAAACACAAGTCAAAATTAATTCAGTTATTTATACTTGCAACCTATTAGTCTCAGCAACATGCATTTTAAATCCTTGGTCAGCCCAGAGTATTTCAACCCTTGAGATAGACCATCTGACTACAGCCATTGATGAAAAAACTGAAGTTATTATCATTGGTCATAAGCAATTAGGGCAGTTTTTACCACCTACCACGCTGCAAGCGCTGGCTCAACATCGCATTGGTATCGAATGCATGTCTATTGGAGCAGCAAGTCGCACTTATAATGTGCTTTTGAGCGAAAGGCGTCGAGTCACACTAGGGTTATTATTTTAATCATTTCTATCCGCGTTTTTTAACATGTTTCATCAAGCGTTTTTTGCGCTTAACTTGGCGTGTTGTTAGCGCATTTTTTTTATCTTTAAATGGATTGGTGGAGCTTTTTAATTCTATCTTGAGTGGCGTACCAATAAGTTCAAGCGCCTCAATAAACCAATTGGTTAGATAACGTTTATAGCTATCTGGTAGTGCACTTAATTGATTACCATGAATTACAATGGTGGGTGGATTATGGCCACCCGTATGCGCATAGCGCAATTTAATCCGTCGCCCATTGACCAAAGGTGGTGCGTGTTTTGCCACTGCTTCTTCTAATAAACGGGTAAGCTTGGGAGTTGAAAGCTTAGCAGTTGCCGCTTGGTAGGCCTGATTGATGTCTTGAAATAACAAACCAACGCCACTGCCATGTAGGGCAGAAATAAAGCGCATTTTGGCAAAATTAACAAAATGAAGTCGGCGCTCTAATTCATTTTTTACCGACTCTTTGTGGTCTTGCGTTAAGTTATCCCATTTATTTACAGCAATAACCAAAGCTTTACCTGCCTCAACAATAAAGCCTAAAAGATGCATATCTTGCTCGGTTAAGCCTTCTTTGGCATCAACGAGCATGATGCAAACATGAGCTGCTTTGATTGCTTGAAGCGTTTTAATCACCGAAAATTTTTCGATTTTTTGATCAATACGTGCGCGACGCCTAACGCCTGCCGTATCCACCAATACATAATCTTGTGTTTGGTGATGAAATGGAATGGTGATGCTATCGCGCGTGGTGCCTGGCATGTCATACACGACGACACGCTCTTCCCCTAAAATACGATTAATCAGCGTTGATTTACCGACATTAGGTCGTCCCACAAATGCAATATTTATTGCTTGAGGGTAAACTGGCGTCTCTACCGCTTCTGTGTCTGGAAAAGATTTAATTAACGTATGCAAAAGTGCATCCATACCCTGGCCATGAGCGGCCGAGACAGCATGCAGTTGCGCTAGACCAAGTTGTTGGAATTCAGCTAAAACTGTTTCATCGTGCAAACCTTCAGCTTTATTCGCAACTAATATCACAGGCTTATTTAATTTACGCAAACGCTTACAAACTTCTTCATCAATACCTGTTAAACCATCACGGCCATCTACCACAAATAAGATAGCGCAAGCTTCTGCTAAAGCTAATGCTGATTGTTTTGACATTAAACTGTCAACAGCCAAATCATCAACCCCAATTCCACCGGTATCTATCACAATAAAATGATGCTGATTATAAACTGCTTGGCCGTATTGCCTATCGCGCGTTAGACCTGGAAAATCAGCCACAAGCGCATTTTGTGTACGGGTAAAACGATTAAATAAGGTAGATTTTCCAACATTTGGTCGACCCACTAATGCCACAACAGGAATCATGTTATTTACTCACTACAAAACAGTTTAATTGACCTTTAGATGTCATCACATACATAGTGTGACCCAGGGTACTTACAGGATATGATACAGCTGAATCCAGCTGTAGACGTGCTAAAAATTGACCATTTTCTGCAGAAATAATATGTACTAAGCCAGTCTTATCTCCAACAATAAGCTTATTTCCCATCAAAACTGGTTCGGTCAACCCCCGCGCCTTAAGCTGTTTTTGCTGCCAATTAATATTACCGGTATATTTATTAATTGACCAAATCACATCTCTACTATCAACCATCAACAAATTTTGGCCAAATACCGCAAGATTTAAAAATGTTGAGGCCGGATGCCGCCATTTATATTGACCTGTTTTTAAACTTAAAGCAGCTATATATCCTTGATAGGTCGCAAGCCATACGGTGTCATGCTCTACGATAGGATTAGCATCAATACTCACAAGCTTTTCAATGTCACTCGCACCCGTACCATAAGCAATGCTGCGCTGCCATATCAGCTGACCTGTTGATATGTCTATGGCATCAATTTTGCCATCTGAGAAACCAACTAACATAATGTTATCTTTCATCATCACAGGTGAAGAACTGGCTTTCAAAATAAGGCTTGGCGCACCATGCTTGACTTGCCATATTTTTTTACCAGTAGATGCTTCAAGGGCGTAAATAAAACCATTAATGGTTTTAACAATCACTTTATGATGATAAATAACAGGTTTAGCCAATGCATCACTTGATAAAGTTTTTTGCCAAATAATATGACCTGTGTTGCTATTAAGTGCCACGATTGATGAAGAACCTGTACCGACTACCAATAAATGTCCAGCCACGCTTGGCCCGCTTAGTATATTGGCACGAATGTTGGTGGACCAAATAACCTGACCGGTAAAGCGATTCGTTGCTTGTACTCTACCCGTAGTACTCGCAGTGTAAACTTTCTGACCCAACACCACAGGTTTAATTTTTAAATGTTGTTTTTTACTTGATTCACCCGCTGCTATTTGCCATTTTTTGGTTACTTTTTTTTGCGCAACAAGTGCTTTTAGGGCATTTGGAGTGGGCGTGTTATCAACTCCTAAAAGATAATCATCTACCTTATTGCATGCTACGAGCATCAAACATAAGCATACATTTATTAAAATTTTCATATAAGATCTTTTTCCTCAACTTAATGTGACTAAAAAATTAACTCTTTTTAGCTGTACTTGCCTTAAGCGCTTGGGTTTTAACACTTAGATAGGGGTTATCTAATCCTGCCGCCGTAGTTGCTTTAAGAGCTTTTTGATAAAACACTAATGCTTTAGGCTTGTTATCTTGCGCTGCTAAAATATCACCCCTTAGCTCATCAGCGACCATGCCATACACATCATAATTAAACCGTTGTAACTCAGCTTGCGCTTTGTCGTATGCTTTTTGAGCGATAAAAAGACGCGCTTTACGCAGCGCCGCTAGTTGTTTTAGTGCATCGATTGACGCATGCAAAGTAAGATTTTCTAACAAAGGCAAAGCTTGATTTAAGTTACCATGTTCAACGTAATATTTCGCTAAAGCCAATGTAGCGCCATCAGCATAAACGGTACCATGATATTCAGTTGATAATTGATGTGCGTAAGCTTTAATACTTTTTTCATCCTCTACAGCCACAGCTTTCATTAATTGCTCATAATAATTTGAAGCTTGCAACGTTATTTTTTCTTGATGCCAGTGCCAATATTTGTATCCGGATAATACAATTAATACAATAGAAAGCGTGGTAATTATCCAAGTGTTATATTTTTCCCACCATTTCTTAATATGTTCTATTTGCTCTTCTTCGGTCATATAACTGCTCATCATTGCTCCTAAATATTAACTTTTTTTGTCCATTAAGTTTCTTTAAACATTTTTTCTAGATGATTTTTTAATTGGTGAAGAGGAAGCGTCATTTGGGGAGATGCGTGGCGCAGCGGTTTAATACCAATACTTTGATTCATTAGTTCATCATCGCCTATAATTAATGCCACATCTGCTTGACTTTTATCAGCTTTTTTAAATTGACTTTTAAAGCTTCCACCAAGCATATGAGTCACGATGCGCCATTGAGGAAAGACATCACGTAAATCTTCTGCGATAGCAAGCGCTCGATTTAACCCAGCCGCATTTGAAGACATCAAATATAAGCTAGGTGCTAATTTTTTTGGACAGGTTCCCTGCTCTTTTATCAGCAAAATTAAACGCTCAATACCAATCGCAAAACCTGCTGCAGGCATAGCGCGACCACCTAAATGCTCTATCAGTCCATCAAAGCGCCCTCCTGCACACACACTTGCTTGGCTACCGAGCTTAGTGGTTGTCCATTCAAATACGGTATGGCTATAGTAATCTAGCCCTCTTACTAAAAACGGATTGATTCGATAAGCAATATCAAGTGCTGTTAAGCTCTGCTCTAACGCCTGGAAATGCGCCAAACTTTGTTCAGTTAGATATTCAGTTAACTGAGGTGCACCAGCTAGTAAACTTTGAATATTCGGATGTTTACTATCTAAAATTCTTAACGGATTGGTGTTTAAGCGGCGCTTGCTATCTTCATCTAATAAAGCTGCATTATCCTGTAAAAAAGTAGTTAATACCGTTTTATAAGCTTGTCTTTCTTCAAGCGTACCAAGTGTATTAATCTCTAAAGTTAAAACAGGTAATAAGCCTAACATTTGCCATAAACGCTTTGCGATAACAATTAACTCAACTTCTATTGCAAAGGAGGCTATACCAAATGCTTCAACGCCCAATTGATGAAATTGCCGATATCGACCTTTTTGTGGTTTCTCATGCCGAAACATCGGCCCTTTGTACCAAAGCTTTTGTGGTAAATGATGTAATAAACCATGCTCAAGACAGGCACGCACACAACCCGCCGTTCCCTCAGGCCTTAGTGTTAAACTGTCTTGGTTTAAATCGGCAAAAGTATACATCTCTTTTTCGACAATATCGGTAACCTCACCTATGGTGCGCTTGAATAAATGCGTGCTTTCAACAATAGGAAAACGAATTTCGTGATAGGCATATTGCGCCAGACATTCAGCAAACATACCTTCAACCATCTGCCAAAGGTCCACCTCCACAGGCAAGATATCATTCATACCACGAATTGCTTGAATCAAAGTAGCCATATCAAGACTCCGCAGCTGATTTATCTGATTTCTCTGTGGCAAACATCGATTGTAGACGATTCACGGTTGCAAAATTAGATTTTTTTGATTGTTTTTCTTGAACATGAGTTAACGATGCCAGTGCAGGCTCTTTACTATTTTCTTTGCTTTTTTGCCACCAAAAACTAATAGCCACCACCGCCATTAATATAATAAAAGCAGCTGCCCATTTGACCCATTGCTCGCTTTTATTAGGCTCACGTTTACTTTGCCAGAGGGTACGATCTGATTTTTTTTCAAGGGTGTAATAATTATCAAAATGGCTTAACAGCGGTTGTGGATCAATATCTAATAACTTGGCATACGCTCTGATGTATCCCTTGATAAAAACCGGTTCAGGCATTTGCTGATATTCATCTGCCTCTAAACGTGCGATAACTTGAGTACGTAAATAAAGCTTGTTCGCCACAAATTCTTGAGTGAAATTTTTTTGTTCACGAAGACGCGCTAATAATCTGCCTGGGCTTTCAGTGGTATGGGTTTGTTCTTCATCCGATATGATGGTTGTCGTCATTTTTAACTCCAATGTAATTGCTCGCGGGATCATTGAGTTGAGCCAAACGTTGTGTATAATCAGTTACTAATTTCTTGTCGCCGGATTGCTCTGCGGCACGAATACCAAACGAGAGTAATTTAGGGTCCTCAAACCACCCTTGTTGATGCTGTATATATGCAAGTAAGCTCGTAAAATGTTTGTCTTTTAATTCGAGTGCCGCTAATTCATACAAAGCTTGTTTGCGTTGTGGGTCATGCTCGAGCGCTTTTTTGAAATAATGTACCGCTTTCGTAGAATTGGATATGGTTAATGCGCATAATCCAGCATTTTCAAATGCCGCGGCAGTATGTACATAACGTTTATCTTCAGTCGCTTTTAAAAAATAGCGTTCAGCTTCATCTTGTTGGCCTGTACGACATAAAAAAGCACCATAATTATTAAGCTCAGCTCCTTTTTTAGGCGCATATTTCATGGCTTGCTGATAATAGTTTTTAGCCTCAGTCATCTCACCAGTTTTTTCAAAATAATAACCAAGTGCGCTACTTACATCCGCTGATTGGGGCGATAGTTCAAGCGCATTTAATAGCTTTTTTTTCGCACGTGGTACATCGCCTTGTTTTAAATAATTTAACCCTAATTGAATATTGTAAGCTGCCGCGTTTTGCTTTTTTTTAAGCTCGGCTTGATAGTCAGTGGTATCTTGTTCTTTCATGCACCCTACCAAAAAAACCATACTCAATAGCACAAACAACTGAGTTGTAAAACGCATAGATAAGTTACCAAGAAGAAAGTTATATGCGCGCATTATACTCATGATTGATTCATTTAAAAAAGCTTCATTGATTTTGAAATAACCTTAATCCTCACAACTTAACGTTTTCCTCATATACTTCAGTGTTTTTTTTGCTGGGTAAAATTTATTTTTTGCCAGCGATAAGAACGGCTGGTTCTATCTTTAAATTCACCGGCTAATTGCCCACAAGCAGCATCAATGTCATCACCACGCGTTTTACGGGTAATAGTATTTAAACCTTTGGCCGTCAAAATATTACGAAAAGCTAGAATGGTTTCGTTAGAGGAGCGCTCATATTGGGTCATTGGAAATGGATTAAATGGTATAAGATTCACTTTAGCAGGAATGTCTCCTAATAGTTTCGCTAACTGATAAGCATGCTCAGGCTTATCATTGATATCTTTTAACATCACATATTCAAACGTAATTTTACGTTTGGTATCAGCTTTAAAATAAGATTTACATAAAGCCATTAATTGGCTCAAAGGGTATTTTTTATTGATAGGAACAAGTTCATTACGCAGCGCATCATTTGGGGCATGCAATGATACCGCAAGTGAGACCTCACTGACTTCACGTAAACGACTTAATTCAGGCAAAACACCTGAAGTACTTAAAGTCACGCGTTTTTTGGATAAGCCATAAGCAAAGTCATCCATCATCATATCCATAGCACACACAACATTATCAAAATTGAGCAGTGGCTCACCCATGCCCATCATAACCACATTGGTAATTTTTCTATCATGAACGCCCTGCTGACTCGATAATGATCGCACTGCCAACCAAACTTGCCCAATAATTTCAGCGACCGTTAAATTGCGGTTAAATCCTTGTTTAGCTGTCGAACAAAAACTGCAATTTAATCCACAACCAACTTGCGACGACACACATAATGTACCGCGCGTTGTCTCAGGAATAAAAACAGTTTCAATGCAATTGCCGCAATCTAATTTCAATAACCATTTGCAGGTACCATCGGCTGACTGTTGTGTTTGTATGATTTCAGGTAAACGAATTTCAGCATGTTGATTTAAATAAGCACGTAAATTTTTACCTAAGTTACTCATCTCATCAAAATTTTGATGGCCGGCTTGGTGAAGCCATTGCATAATTTGTTGGGCACGAAAAGGCTTTTCTCCTATAGCGACAAAATAATCACGCATTTTGGCGTAATTTAAATTCAGTAGATTCACCTTGACCGGTTCACTCATTTTACATGCCCAACTTTTTAATATTAATGACTATAAACTTCTTCAGGTTTGAAGAAAAAATCAACTTCTGTTTTTGCATTTTCAAGGCTGTCTGAGCCATGAACTGCATTGGCATCGATGCTATCAGCAAAATCCGCACGAATGGTACCATGCTCTGCTTCTTTAGGATTGGTAGCACCCATAATTTCACGATTTTTAGTCACAGCATTCTCGCCTTGTAAAGCTTGTATCATCACAGGTCCTGAAATCATAAAATTGACCAAATCGTTGAAAAAAGGACGCTCCTTGTGAATTGCATAAAATTCTTCTGCTTGATCGCGAGTCAAATGTACCATTTTAGCGGCCACAATCGTTAAACCTGCATTTTCAAAGCGCGATAAAATTTGGCCAATCGCCGCTTTGGCCACTGCATCAGGTTTGATGATGGATAAAGTAATCTCTGTTGCCATATATGCCCTTAATGTTTTAAGAAAAAGCGCTATTATACGTATTTATTATCAGATTGGCTAATATAAATGACCTGATCATTTAGGAATTTTGAGCGACCAAGCGACCATTTTGTATTGTAAAAGCAGTATTTAAACGTTTAGCTAAATGTTGGTCATGCGTGACAATCACAAGTGCTGTATTAAATTCTTGATTAAGTTGCTGCATCAAATCAAATACCACTCGTGCTGTTTGATTATCTAGGTTGCCAGTAGGTTCATCTGCTAGCACACAAAAAGGCTTGTGTACCAGTGCTCTTGCAATAGCAACCCGCTGCCTTTCGCCTCCTGACAGTTCAGCAGGTTTATGGTGAAGCCTCGCGCCTAAACCTACTTTGGTTAATAATTGATTGGCCTCATCTTTGGCATAAGCTATCGATTTTTGTGCTAATACCAGCGGCATCATGACATTTTCTAATGCGCTAAATTCAGCAAGTAAATGGTGAAATTGATAGATAAAGCCCAGATGAATGTTACGCAACTGACATCTTTTTGGCTCTGATAATGTTTGCCAATCAGCGCCTTCAATTGCCACACCTCCTACACTTGGTTTATCTAAGCCCCCAAGAAGATGAAGCAATGTGCTTTTACCAGAACCTGAAGGACCTGTAATGGCTATACTATCTCCGGCTTTAATGGTTAAATCAATCTGCTCTAATACAGACACATTGCTGCCATTATCAGTATAATATTTACCCATGTTGTGACAAGTTAATAACGATTTATTCATAATGTAGAGCCTGTGCAATAACAGTTTTTGAGGCGCGCCAAGCAGGATAAATTGTGGCTAGGAAACTCATTAATAGCGCCATAAGGGTAATCTCAATCACATCACTGATTAATATTTTAGAAGGCAGATAATCGACAAAATAAATACTCGATGACAAAACCTGAATATGAAACACGTGTTGTAGAGTATTAACGATGGTAGTAGCATTACTTGCAAGGATAAGCCCACCTACTAAACCAATACATATCCCAACGCCACCGACCAACATGCCTTGTACTATAAAAATACTTAATATGAAACGAGGTGTGGCGCCAATAGTACGCAGTATAGCAATCTCGGCTTGTTTATCATTAACCATCATGACCAAAGAGGAAATTAAATTAAAAGCGGCTACCGCAATAATTAGCATCAAAATAAAAAACATCATGGTTTTTTCCATTTTAATTGCTTCAAAAAAAGCACCTAGCTGTGATGTCCAATTACCAACTTGAAATTGTTCACCTAATGCTTGACTTAGTTGGTGAGCTAATTCAGGTGCTTGATAAACATCCTTAATTTTTAATTTAACGCCACTAACGTCCTGACCTAAACGCAGCAAGGCTTGCGCATTATTTAAATGAATAAACGCAAGTTTGGTATCAAAATTAAAGCCTGCCCCTGCTGAAAAAATACCCACGACATTAAATCGCTTGAATCGGGGGATCATACCTGCTGGTGTGACGGTGGCCTCAGGTACCATAATGGTCACTTTATCACCAACCATCACACCTAAATTTTGCGCCAAAGATTTGCCTAATATAATGCCAAAATGAGCCAAATTCTGCATATTACCTTGAATAATCTTTTGCTGAAGATGGGTAAGCGCCTCTTCAGCTTCAGGTAAAATACCGGTAAGAACAATGGGCAACACTTGGCCCTCATGCGTTAATAAACCTTGTCCACCAACAAAGGGTGCTAAGGCTTTTATCTGGGGAAAATTTTGTAACTTTTGTTGCAAGTCTTGCCAATGCGCAAGTTTACCTGTAGGACTTGTTATGGTAACTTCTGGCGCCATTCCAAAAAA
>PKDH01000021.1 GCA_002863045.1 Legionella sp. | reverse complement strand
CGCCCCCATTGCCAAAGATGCCCTGGTCATGGACTTAGGTGTCGATGCCACCCTGCCCCACAAAGGCTTGAACATGCGCCTTGCCTACATCGGCCAGGTGGGTGGACAGGTGCAAGACCATGGACTCACCGGTAGAATCAGTTGGCAGTTTGATTAGGGTTTTAAATTTGTTCGGCATGCATTTCTTGCTTTAAAAGTAACCAATGCATGCCTAAATAGCTTATTTTTCAATTATTTATTTTACTTATTGAGCATTTATTGGCATTATTTAGCCGGATTCATTTAGATTTATGAGGATGATATGTCGGCTATTTTACAACCATTAATCACTACGTTAGATATTAAGCCTCTAAATGACCAAGACAATGCTTTTTTCAAAAAATGGGTAAATCATCATGATGATTTGCATACTCTTTATACTGTGCTGTGTTTTAAATTAAGCCACGACCTATCTTTTCAAAAAAAAGCTGCTTTATCTGAGGATAATAAAAATGAACTGCGTGCGGCACTGCTGCTGGCCGAACTACTCGAGTATTTATATTCTCATTACTTGGACATCAAACGCGAGGCAGTTAAATTACGGCGAGAACAAATCATTTATTGTCAGCTTTTAGAAAAAGATCCTCCTAAACCGATAAAGCTAAAACCTGATACCTTCTCGCAAGCCATTCGCAACACCACCGGTATGCTTAATTCACCACGATTATCACTGATTCGCAGTAAACGAGTGATTGATATGACACTGCCGTTGTTAATGGAGTTAAAAGCACTTTCCCGAAGTATTTTATTATTTGATAGGGTGACTAACCCCCTAGTTGCCGGTCTTGCCTGTGTGTTTTTTTTACCACGGTTGCTCACTAATTTATTTATTTTAGCCAAGCATGTGATTCCTGGCAGTTGGATGGATAAAAAAGAGCGTGATCTTGGTATGTATGTGCGCCTTATCACGCAGTTGAAACGTCGGTGGGTTGAGATATTTAACGATATACCGTGGATTTTCGCCGGGGTGGTCAATTTATGTGTGGCACTGGGACGTATGAGCCCTTATTTTAATTTATTCTTTTTTGTGTATGATATTGGCACAGCAGCGGTGCGTTTTGGGCTTGAGATGTCACGTTTAAATCGTTTAGAAAAAAGATTTCAAGCAGTTGACTCATTAGATAGTCGAGATAAAACGAGTTTTCAAGCATATTTTGCACAACATAAGCGTTTTGAAGCCATGCGTTTAGGCATTACGCTAACCAATACCATCATTTTAGCATTTGCTATGGTGATGGCGCTTCCAGTTTTCGCGATAAGTCCCTGGGTGCCATTAGCAGCGGCAATTATTTTGTTAAGTTCAACGGTAGGCAGTTATATTGCTTTGCAAGTGCTTGAGAAAAAGCGCTTAAAGCGTGGCCCGACTTTGTTTAATATGCCAATCAAAATGCCAGAAAAAAATCAAATACCAAGCAGACTTGCTGCAGCAGACGCTGTGAATACTGCTCCTATTACCTCATCCAGAAAGCGGCATACTCTACGTCATCCAGAGGCGCCATGCGCCGAGGGATCTCCTATAAGTCGCACCTCTGGATGACGTGGGGCGCTACTAAAAATTATGCTAAGATGAATTTTTATCTTCACATCGCGAGTTCTCTATGACCACAGCCTTACCTGATTTTAATAACCTTGACATTGCGAATATTTCTACACAACTAGACAAAATACTCGCACACCACCAGCAAGTTATTGATAAGTTGCTAGCTCAAACTAAATTTTGTTGGGAGAATCTAGTTTATCCTTTAGCGCAATTAGATAATGAATTAACACAGTTTTGGTCACCTGTAGCACATCTACATGCGGTCGTTAACTCACCTGAATTAAGAACCTGTTATGAGGCATGCTTGCCTAAAATTTCTGCCTATTATACAGCCCTCGGTCAAAATGAAGCACTTTTTAACGCCATTACTGCCCTGGATGATACGAAGCTTGATGATGTCCAGATAAAAATCAAACACGATATGATGCAAGATTTTAAATTATCAGGCGTGGCATTATCATCCACCAAAAAGGCGCGCTTTGAAGCGCTTGAAACCCGTTTAGCCGAACTTGCCAATCGATTTGATACCCATGTATTAGATGCCACCCAAGCTTTTAGCATGCATATTACCGAGGAAGAGCAGCTAAGTGGTTTACCTCAGCATGCTTTGAGTGCAGCAAAAGAGCGTGCTGAGCAAAAAGATTTACCTGGATGGTTATTAACGCTAGATTTTCCGTGTTATTTGGCCGTAATGACCTATGCCAATGATGCAGCTTTACGCGAGCAATTTTACTATGCCTATGTGACTCGTGCGTCAGATGAAGGGCCGTTTGCCAATCAATTTGATAATACTAAGGTAATTGAAGAAACGTTGGCTTTGCGACATGAAAAAGCTGGTTTGCTAGGTTTTGAGCACTATGCTGATTTATCACTTGCCACGAAAATGGCATCTTCTGCGCATGAAGTCACCAATTTTCTTGAAGATTTGGCGAAACGCGCTTATCCGCAAGCTCAAGCTGAAATCAAAGATTTGCAGCAGTATGCGCACACCAAAGGGTTAGGCGTGCTTAATCCATGGGATGTGACGTATGTATCAGAACGCTTTCGTATTGAGCATTATCAATTATCACAAGAAGCATTAAGACCTTATTTTCCACAGCATGTGGTACTACAAGGTATGTTTGAGATCATCAAACGGCTTTATGGCATGACGGCTCGTCAAATGACGACTTCTGTTTGGCATCAAGATGTGGTGTGTTATGAATTGTCAGATGAAGATAATCAAATTCGCGGCTATATATATTTAGATTTATTCGCGCGCGCTCATAAGCGAGGTGGGGCGTGGATGGATGTTTTACAAAGCCGACAACGCCTTGCTACAGGTGAAATCCAATTACCCATAGCAACTTTGACCTGCAATTTTGCCAAACCTGCAACAGGCCATACAGCTGCTTTTTCACATGATGAGGTCACAACTTTATTTCATGAAATGGGGCATTGTTTGCATCATGTATTATCAACGGTGAATGAATTGGCCGCATCAGGGGTGAATGGTGTTGAATGGGATGCGGTTGAATTGCCTAGCCAGTTTTTTGAAAACTGGTGTTGGGAGAAAGAAGCGCTGGCCCTATTAAGCAAGCATATTGATACCCACGAGCCGCTACCTGAGGATTTGTTTAATAAGCTCACCCGTGCACGGCAATTTCAAGCGGCCATGATGATGATGCGTCAAGTTGAATTTTCATTATTTGATTTTAATTTGCATTTAAATTGCCATATAACTGATATCACGGCAGTCAATCATCTACTACAAACTATCAGAGAAAAAACGGCTTTAATGCCAACCACTATCTACAACCGTTTTGCACACAGTTTTAGTCACATTTTTGCCGGTGGGTATGCTGCCGGATATTACAGCTATAAATGGGCGGAAGTGTTGTCAAGTGATGCTTATGCGCGCTTTGAGCAAGAAGGTATTTTTAGTCAGGATACTGGACGGGCTTTTTTGCATCATATACTTGAAGTAGGTTCTTCAGTGCCTGCCATCGAAGCATTTGTACAATTTCGCCAGCGTTCACCTGAGATTAGTGCGCTTTTACGCCACAATGGGATTAAAGCGTGACACGCAGTATACGAATTTATCAGCCTGGGTTTTATGAACCTAATCATACGGTGCTGCTTGATGAAGCCGCGGCGCATCATGTCGCTGTGGTATTAAGATTAAAAGTGGGTGCTAAGCTGACATTATTTGACGGACAGCAGTATGAATATCAAGCATTGATTAAGCAAATTCATAAAAAACAGGTATGGGTACAGATTGTTCATCAACAATGGATGACGCGTGAATCACCTTATCAACTCCATCTTTGGCAAAGTTTGGCTAAAAATGAGCGCATGGAATGGCTGATACAAAAAGCAGTGGAGTTAGGCGTGATGTCAATTACGCCGGTATTAACCGAGCATTACGCACAAAAAATGGATAAAACACGTCTTGATAAAAAATGCCAACAATGGCGAGCGATTGTAGTGAGTGCTTGTGAACAATGTGGACGCACCATCATTCCTGAGGTTAAACCGGTGATAACGTTCAAAGCGTTGTTAGCGGATGCTCCCAAAGGACTTAATATCGCACTATTGCCACAAGCTAAAACATCATTATTTGATTTACCTCGTCATTATGACAGTACTCATGTGTTAATTGGCCCTGAAGGTGGCTTTAGTCAGGTAGAACAATTATCATTGCATGAAGCCGGTTTTCTAGCAGTACAACTTGGGCCACGTATTTTACGCACTGAAACAGCTGCTATAGCTGCCTTAAGTGTGCTACAAGCTCAATATGGCGATTTAACTGTTAGCCATCTTTAAACTACAATCATTGAGGTCATTATTATGAGTGAACATATTAAAAATCTAACCGATGAATCATTCGAAGCTGAGGTTATTAAAGCCACGCAGCCAGTTATTGTTGATTTTTGGGCGCCATGGTGTGGACCTTGTAAAGCGCTTGGACCTATTTTTGAAGAAGTTGCCCAAAGTCATAGCAGCAAAGTGACTTTTGCTAAAATTAACATTGATGATAATGCTAAAACACCTGCCCAATATGGTGTGATGAGTATCCCAACGTTAATCCTATTTAAAAATGGTCAGGTAGAAGCAACTAAAATGGGTTTATTAAATAAATCTCAATTGGTTGCTTTTATTGAAAGCCATATTTAATAACCTAAAAGATAGCTTGAGCGATAAGGTAATAAGCCCAAGCTAGTATCTGATATCGAACGTTGTCTTCTTACCCTGGGACGATTTCTAGACGATGCTGAGTTATAAAGTGTTTGAGGAATTGATGTGGGTCGAATAAATTCTTCATTTCCCCATAATTTATTTGAAATAGGCGGGGCAGCTGGGTTGTATTGGTCATCGTCTGTATAAGTTGTATCAGACGATGACTTATTCAGTATCGCCATTTCTATCGATTCTTCAGACGTATCAAAAGAATCTTCCTCGTGTATATCGCTTAGCTGCTTAAAAGCTTGTTGTTCGTCTTCTATAATATTTGCTGGTGTATCATTCGTAGAGGGTTCTTCCTGTTCAACTATGGTCTCATCAGACGGTTTTACCGGTAAAATCGTGAGTGTTGGATATTCAGCCACAATTTCGACCGCTGTTTTACGGAAACCTTTGGCCAAAGCGCGCAATCCATACACCACACAGTAAAGGCAAGAGGCGGCGATGGATAACCCAATCATCAACGATGATTCATGATAATGACCCATATTGTCAGCGCGTTGGAGCGGATTGAGCGTGTAATCAATTGATTTAGGCCCTTTACCTAATCCTGAAAAAAACGAGCGGATAATTTCAAACCATTCCTGGAAAAAAAAGCGAGGTGAGGGTTTTAGTGTCAGTTGTGATTCAAGCGTTTTATGCAGTTCATCAGCCGATAACGCTTGTTTGTTTGCCAAGCATTCAGTGAGTTCTTGGTAATGAAGCTCAGGTTTACAAAGTGTGTCGGTATGGCGTATGTGATGAATTAATGAATGCAACATAAAGCCGGCGATAAAAAAAAGCCCGCTAAAAATGCAGGCTGCTAAAAAAGCGGGTGGCAATGAAAAAGGAAATAGCAACATTATCGTCGAGATAAAAAATAAACTGCTACACAACGCGCCGTAAGCGGCAAGCCCTTGTGAAAGGCCTACTAATAAAGCTGAAGAGAGCGACAGGGTTGAAACTTTTTGTAGATACTGTCGTTTTTGCCGTAAATTCTCAATTATCTCCTGGATTTGTGCTTGAGTATTTTCATTTTGCTCAAGGTTTGTCGCAAGCTCTAATAACGTTGGATAGCAGGCTTTGGTATAGGCAATTAAATCTATTTTAGCTTGAGTAATGCGTAATTTTTGCTGATTAGCATGTTCTTCATACATGCGGGTTAAAATACAACTTAAAGCATACAAACTGCAAACAACGCTAAGCGCAATAAGCAAAGGCCAGCTAAACATACACATTGATAAAATGCCAATATACAAATAAGGGCTATCTAATAATCCGCTTAAGCCGGCTTCTAGCAAACCTTCTTTGGCGTAAAAAAGTTGCTTTTGGATAAATTTTTGGGAGTTTTCGTAGTCTTCAATGGTGAAAATTTGATTTCCTTCTGCCATTAACGTTTTTAAATAATTATGGTTTTCATCCATCAAGCTTTTGCGATAATTAACTCGATAACGACTTCGTAGACGATTTAAAAAAGAGAGTGCGCCAACAGGTAGGGCGAGGGGTAAAATAAATAAATTAAAATTTTGGCCACTTAAAAGGTTGCTAATTTGCAGCAAATAACGGGTACCTTTATACACATTTTTTAAACCTTTAATTTCACGAAAATAAGGCCAAAGATATCCAATCGTGCGTTTAATTAAATTTTTATCATCAAAATTATTGCTAATGGAAAATAAAATCATTAACACCGATTGGGTGGCAGTTAGAATGATACCTGTTGGGGTTATCATCCAATCATGCATTTTATCCGCAGCGATAAAAGAGGTATTACTGTAGAGTACATCAAAACCATATTTAGTTGCGGTACAGGCTAAGTTTAAACCATCAAGCGCACTGTAAAAATAATAAATAAATTTTTGGCGATGTAGTTGTTCAGCAAGCTGCAGATGCCGTGCTTGTTTTTTAATTTTTTCTTGGGCGGTTAAGCTGCCTGCCACATGGAGATGGTGTGCCGCAGTTGTGTCGTTATCTATGAGGTCATTATTTAATGAATGATCAGAAGCGCTCATAAAATGAGTATCTTAATTACGACTTGGGTGCGATGAATTGTACTTTAAGTTATTAAATAACTCAAGCAATATCCATTTTGATTTAATTATTTTCATTTTAGTTGTGCCATCGACAATAATATCATAAATAAAAGTCATTTATAAACCATAGAACAAAAAGCGTTATGCCACCACAAGCTGTATAGTGTGTGGTGACAAATGTGCTTTTAACCAATAAAAATTAATAGCTATTGCGAGCATCAGGTGATGCTAAAGGTGATGTATCGGATGAGCGAGCTGAGGCCGGTTGAAAGAATCTAGCACTTGTGTTCTTGGGTCTTTTAGGTACGGTATCATCATCAGATTCATAAGGTCTTTTGCCTAAAGTAAAATAGCCTAATAATTCTCGACGGTTGGCCTCGGTTATTTCTATGGTAGGGTTTTGAAGTAGCATTAAAGCGGACTCCCCTGCATTATTTTTAAGCGATAATAATGTTTTTATTTGCCCAGAAGAATAAACCGCTAACAGCGATATTAACATAAATGCAGCGTTATATTTAATTGCATAAAGCGCTATATTTGAGCCTTCTGGGTCTTGGTGCTGTAATAGGGTATAACGTTGTGCCGGGGTTAAATTGGCTAATACATGCACCATATAGCTTGTATTGTTTTGTTGTTTTATACAATGACTCATCAAAGGAGTGAGACCCTTAGAGTCTTTTTGACTTAAAAGCATCATTTTTTGTGGTGGGTCGAGCAGTGCTAACAACGCCATTAAACATTCTGGATGAAATTCAGCAGCAATTTTAACGGCATGACGGCCTTGATTATCTTGCTGTTGTAACAGCGCAAAGCGTTGGTATTTATCTAGATTGAACAGCAGTAAAGGTACGATATTATGAAATGCACTAGCACAGTAATCTAATAGTTTATAACGTGCAGCCATTATTAAAGCGCTATTACCTTGTTTATTTTGTTGTTGTAATAGCGCAAATTTTTGCGCCGTTGTAAGCCTGTTAAATAACTCAGGTAACAACGCACGTTTATTACGCGCGGCAAGAATTAATACATTATTACCACGGTTATCGACATTTTTGGTTAGAGTAAGTATTTGATCTTGATCTAAAGTTTTAAATATATCATTTACGCACTCAGCGTTATAAATTGCCGCATGCGCTAATACATTTTGGCCCAAAAGATTTTTTGTAGCTAAAATTGAGTATTGTTGGCTAAGAGAAAAACTATCAAATAATATAGGGAAAACATTAGAGTTATAGGTAATGGCTGTTCTTAAGGCGTCATCCTCGCCACTATCTTTTTGTAGTATCAGTGAACGACGTGTTCTCAGGTCTAAACGGTCAAGCAGAGCTCGAATCGATGGCACATCTATTTCATAAGATAGTTTAATTAATTGCATAAATACGGTTTTTTGTTGAGCTGTTTGATAAAACAACAAATCTTTTACTAAGTCGAGGTTGAGTTGTTCAAGAAGATTAAAATAGGGAGATAAATTATAAATATCTGGCCAGATAGCAAGGCTACCTATAAGAGTTTTTTGGGTTAAAAGTCTCAGCGCTAAAGTATTATCTTGCATAACTTTACTTTTAAGCACCATTGTCAGTAGTTCAGGCTTGTTATTAACGATATACATAAAAGCATCCCCGGGTGTTTTATGTGTTTGTGTTAGTAATGCTAGCTGTTGTACTGGTGAAAAATCATCAAAAAAGCGCTCGAATATTCCAGGTGTATTTTGTAAGAGCAAGAGAAATAAGTGTTTATTAGGCATATCAATTTTTCTTAATAAAATAAATCGCTCTTCAATGGTCAAAAGCTCAAAAACAATCGCAAGCGCTGCAGTATTTTGCCGGTAAATAAGTTGGCTAAGGGGTGTAAAGCCTTGATCGTTAGACATTGAAAATAGCTTAATTTTTTCGTTTGTTTCTAAATTTTTTAATAAAAGATTTAGAAAATGCGGGCGTTTCTGTAGGGCAACATCTAAACAGGTATGATTTGGGGTTATCATCTGACTTAATAAAGCATCAATTGCGATAACAGGTAAATCAGCTAATAAGATTTCAAGGCTTTGCGGTGCTTCAAAAATAGCTCTGACTAACACGCTATATTTTTGCTCATCTTGCATGGACATTAACGAATATCTTTGCCAAGGATTGAGTTTTTTTAATAAAATAGCTAAAAATTTTTCATCTCGAATGGCTAACATAAAAAGATTGATATCATCGTCTTCATTAACAGTAGCTAAGAAATAGAACAAATGTTGTATGCATGGTGGTGATGTCAAATAACTAGCAATGGATAAATTAAGCTTTTGAGCTTCAGGGCTAAGCGTGTGTGTGGTTTTATCGTATTTTGACAAGCTGCGCCACAGAAGATTGGTAAGCGTATCTTTTGTTAGCAATTCAAGAAATTCGCCAAGTGGTCTGGTAAGTTGTTTATAGACATACCATGATGGGTGAAAATCAGCAGATGTTATATCACTCATGGCATGACATAAATCTATCATATGGGTATTTTGTTGTTGCCAGGAGGCTATTAAACCAAGCTTTTTATCCTCTAAAGAAAGTTTATCATCGGCTAAAAGACTATCTAAGCTATTTAACTGGTCAAATAATTGCATAATCGTTTTGGTCGCGTCAATTTTTTGTAGTGCAATATGAGTGATGGCAAGGATGTCTTTTTTAGCTAAAAAAGCAATTAAGGCAGGCGCCTCAAGTAGATGGAAGATATAAGGCTTATAGATTACATCATTAAAATTTTTCGAAGGTGTATCAGAGTAAAGCTCAGTAAAAAACGCCATCTCTTCTGTTGAAAAACTAAACCACAGCTGTTCGGCAAGTTGTTGTATAACCTGCAAAGTCACCCATGGCCAATTAATTTCTTTAATCCAATACTCATCATCAAGGATAAAAACATCTTGTATATCAATATCGTTATTAACCAGTAATGTTTGAAAAAAGGTAAGAATGGCATTGCTGGTACCCGCTTCATAAGTTTTTGTACAAAAGCCAAAATAACCATAGGCATGATGTAGTTCATCTTTAATAGCAAGCATCAGTTCATTAAGGACTTTTAATGGGGTGTATTTGCGCTCAAAAGCATTGTCAACGCTGCTTATTTCTTCTTCATTTAAATCAACAGCATGAGGGTCGTCACATTGTGAACGAATAAGACCATAATGGTTGGCACCATAAAGAAAAAAAGCTTTATGGTCATGAACATCATCACTAAAATTTCTTGCCACCTGCTCAATAAGCGTGTGACGATATTTTTCTAAAAATTGTGCTAGCTGGGTTGGGCGTACAAAGGACTGATACACCGATTCAACGCGGTTATAATAGCCATTCGAACAATGTTCAATGCCTTCTGTTAATTTAGATTTCAGCGAGGTTTTTTCAGATGCTGATAGCTTTAAATTCAACAAAGTACTGAGATAAGTGATGATGGTATTTTTGGCTGGAAATGAGGCATCTTGACCAATATGGTTATGTAAATGTCTGGTAAAAATTTGCAACTCAGCGGTATTGTTTGCTAAAAATGAAGCAATTTGATCAACTGAAATAACTGGGTTGGATGGCTCCTCACCCAAATCAGGCGAAGCTAAATCAGGCGAAGTATAACACTTTGATAAATTTAAATGCATATTAGAAAGTATTTGGTAAAACTTGCGCAACTCTAGCATCAAATGCTTAACATTTTCTTAACTAACATGATTGTTTATAAAATTATCTTTGTGCTGGACAATATTTTAAAAATCTCACCGGCTATGTTCTGCGCCTCAAACATAGTTGCCTCGCGTTTTAAAATAATTTTTCAAGAAGGCTTAAGCATTTTTACTAGGCTCAAAGTATTGAACCTGATAGTATTTGGCTATCTTCACCTCTTTTTTGTTTTATTATGAAGCATTTTGTTTTTCTTATTTGTTGGTCTTTATCTTGGTCAGGATATGCACACATGACATCATCGAATAAAACCACTTATGGTTATATTGAAAAAGTAACGCTTATGGCTAAACATTTAGAGTTGGCTGCTAAACTTGATACCGGGGCGAAATCTTCTTCATTAAATGCGCTAGATATTGAAAAGTTAGAAAAAGATGGCAAAACCTATCTACGTTTTAAGGTACCGACCAAACAAGGTGGCGTGATATTTATGGCCGAGTATTTGGGCAAGGTACAAATCAAAACGCGTACGGATGAAAATAAGCATGCGACACCTGAGCCAATCAGACGACCTGTAGTGCTTATGCGCATTAAGCTTGGGCAAAAAGAGCAGGATATCTCCGTTAATCTAACCAATCGCCAACACTTTAATTACCCTCTATTGCTCGGCCGTGATGCGCTTAAAGCGTTGTCAGGTGTAGTAGACCCAAGTTTGATGTTTACTTTATAAAACAAAAGCAGTCATTCATGAGAAAATCCAATAAACGCCACCTTTATACGTTGATTATAGGTTTATTTTTAGTTGGTATGGGGTTGTTTTTTTATCGACATACAATGCTAGACGTACCACTTAGTGAATCAGAAACGGTGAATAGCTGGATGGTTGAAGCCAATTTACGTTTCACGCCTGAGCATAAGCACACGCCAATTAAAGCAAGTTTTATTATTCCTTATATGCCACCATATTTTGCTATTTTGGATGAGTATTTTGTCTCGCATAATTATGGTGTTACCACCAACCTAGAAGGTTATAATCGCCAAACCATTTGGTCACTAAGGCGTGCCTCAGGCGCACAATCACTGTATTATCGCGCAATATTTCGTGAAACAGATGCCAATGAATCCACCCTTGCCAAACCACCGGCATTAAAGTTAGTAACATTATCAGAAAATCAACAATCAGCGGTTGATACCATCACCCATGCGGTGCGCTCTTCTTCTGCTGATATCCAAACGTTTGCGCAAGCGACGATTAAAGAATTAAACAAACGTGAAGGCAGTGCCAAGTTATTGGTTGATAACCATTTTGGCGATGAGTCTGTTATTAATGCGGCGGTGACTGTTTTAAATCAAGCAAAAATTTATGCCATGTTGGTCAAAGGTATTTATCTTAATGCGCGCAGTAAAGCTGAATTTAAAGCTTTAATGGCCGTTTATAATGGTCAAAAATGGTTATATATCAACCCACAAAACGGTAGCATGGGTTTGCCTAAAAATTTTTTGATTTGGCAATATGGCGCACAGCCACTTTATGAGGTAGCAGGGGGGGCTCAAAAAGTTGTGTTTAGTTTAACCGTTTCACCCACCCCAATTAATGCCTTAACCATTGCAAAAGCGCGTGGTGTGCAAACTGAATCCCAGATGTTACGTTTTTCGCTGTTACAGCTTCCTATTCATGTACAAGAAACATACAAAGTTTTGCTGACCATTCCCATAGGCGCTTTTATTATTTTGTTGTTACGTAATTTTGTTGGTTTAACCACATTTGGTACGTTTATGCCAGTATTGATTGCGCTCGCTTTTCGCGAAACTCATATTGTTTGGGGTGTGACATTGTTTATATTAATTGTATCATTTGGGCTAATTGTGCGCTTTTATCTTGATCAATTACGTTTATTACTCGTGCCAAGGTTGGCTGCTATTTTAACCGTAGTAATTTTATTGATGATTTCAATTAGCATATTAAGTCAAAACTTAGGACTTGAGCATGGATTTTCGGTGGCGCTATTTCCCATGGTTATTTTAACCATGACCATTGAGCGGATGTGTATAACCTGGGATGAGCGTGGTGCGTCTGAGGCTTTTAAAGCAAGCTTGGGTAGTCTTTTTGCCGCGATTGTGGCTTTTAAGGTGATGAGTTTTCCACCCTTACAATATTTAATTTTTGCTTTTCCTGAATTGTTATTGGTATTACTCGCTTTTATCTTATGGTTTGGTCAATATAAAGGCTATCGTTTGACTGAACTACGCCGTTTTAAAGCATTGGCACAGCAAGATTTAACATGATTTCACTTTTTCGTACATTAAAAAAAGCAGGTGTTTTGAGCATAAATCAGCGCAATAGTGATTATGTTTTAAAATACAATGCCCGTAATAAATATCCATTGGTCGATGATAAATTAAAAACCAAGCAACTGGCCATTGACGCTGGTATCAAAGTGCCAAAACTTTATAAGGTGATTCGAAGCGAATATCAGCTTAAAAATCTAGACACACTGCTTGCTAATTTAACCGACTTTGTCATAAAACCTGCGCAGGGTGCTGGTGGGGATGGCATCATTGTTATTACAGGTAAAATTTTTGGGCGTTATCGTCAAATAAATGGAAAATTATTAACCACTCAAGAGTTAAGTTATCATCTTTCGTGCATTTTATCAGGTGCCTATAGTTTGGGTGGACATGTTGATTGCGCCATTATTGAGCATCGAGTGGTGGCTGATGCGGTGTTTAGAGAGGTCAGTTATGAAGGCATTCCTGATATTCGCGTTATCACGCTTTTAGGTTATCCTGCCATGGCTATGGCACGTCTGCCTACCCGTTTATCGCAAGGTAAAGCCAATTTACATCAAGGAGCAATTGGGTTAGGGATCGATTTAACCACAGGTAAAACATTGGGCGGCGTATTTCACAACGATGTAATTGATTATCATCCAGACACCCTGTATCCAGTGGTGGATATTCAAATTCCCTACTGGTCAGAGATTTTGTATATTGCGGCCAGTTGTTATGAATTAACTGGCCTTGGTTATTTAGGGGTCGATATTGTGCTTGATAATCAGCATGGCCCATTGATGTTAGAGCTAAACGCACGCCCTGGTCTAAATATTCAAATCGCCAATCGTGCCGGTGCTCTAACTCGATATCGCCGTATCGAGCACCATGTGCAAACGCTCAAGGCGCCGGCAACGATTGAAAAGCGCATTGATTTTAGCCGTAATCATTTAAGTCACGCTTAAAAGTTATTGTAAACGTTGCCAAAAACGTATGGCCTGACAGGCTTGAACAAACGCATCATTATCTTCAAGGTTATCTAACGCAATAAAACCCTTATCAAGCGATTTATCATTTAGGCAAGCATGGATAAATGACAAAGCATGGTTGTTATAGCCGATAAATTTACCATGCCAATAAGCATCTTGGATAAAGGTATGCATGGCTTGTTGCTCGTCATGGTTAAATGTGGCGGTTTGCGACATCAAAACGACCACAGCATCATATAAAAATGAGGGTCCGCCCCCTAATTTTTCTTGCGCTTTAATAGGTGTTTTATCCGCTAAACAAACGCCGCCTATGGTAGGAGCGATGATGGAAACCCTGACATGATGCTGCTCTAAGCTTCGTTTAAGTGCGTTAAATAATTGAGCATCAACGCCTGGGCTTAATACTATTCCCACATGTCGGCCACTAAATTGCTGGGGTGGGTTTTTAAGAATACTTAATTTAGGCGACACGGCTAAATCTTTTTGTACCGGCCTTAAGCTATCAGCGGGTTTTGGCATATTTAAAAAACCTAACCCTTCGGCGACTTTGGAGGCAAGTGCAGGCTCGATATTTAAAAGATGCGCGACGATACGCTCGCGAATATGGCTGGTTTCGACTTTGCTTAACTCAAAAATTAATGCTTGGGCGATATGATGTTGTTCAAGCTCCGTTTGACTTAAGAAAAATTGACGTGCTTGACTGTAATGATCAGCAAATTTCTCTGGACGTTGGCGTACTTTTTCACCTTCTTCTGATGCTGGGTATGATTGAAAGCCGTGATGCATATCTGCCCGTGGACCATCATGGCGTGAATTAGGCTGATAATTGGTGCGTCCTTTTATTGAATGAAAAGCCATATGGCCATCTTGTTGAAAATGAGCGAAAGGGCATTTGGGTGCATTAATAGGTAATTGGGTAAAGTTTGGGCTACCTAAGCGTTTAAGTTGAGTATCTAAATAGGAAAAGTTACGACCTTGTAATAAAGGATCATTCGTAAAATCCATCCCTGGCACAATGTTTTGCGTACAAAAAGCTACCTGTTCGGTTTCGGCAAAAAAATTATCCACATTGCGGTTTAATACCAAGCGCCCAACCGGGGTTACTGGCACGTCTTCCTCTGGAATAAGCTTGGTGGCATCTAACACGTCAAACGGAAATTTTTGACAAAAAGATTCATCAAATAATTGCATGCCCAACTCCCATTCAGGAAAATGACCGCTTTCAATGGCATGCCATAAATCTCGGCGATGAAAGTCAGGGTCAGCGCCATTAATTTTAACCGCCTCATCCCAGGTGACCGACTGCATCCCAAGTTTTGGTTTCCAATGAAATTTAACAAAAGTGGCTTTTCCTTGGTCATTAACTAGGCGAAACGTATGGACACCAAAGCCTTCCATAAAACGCAATGAGCGTGGTAGGGTACGGTCTGACATGATCCACATGACCATGTGCATACTTTCAGGTGTGAGTGAAATAAAATCCCAAAAATTATCATGAGCGGTTTGTGCTTGTGGAAAGCCGCGGTCTGGCTCATCTTTAGCTGCATGAATTAAGTCAGGAAATTTAATCGCATCTTGAATAAAAAAAACGGGAATATTATTGCCAACCAAATCCCAATTACCTTCATTTGTGTAAAATTTAACGGCAAAACCGCGCACATCTCGAGCTAAATCAGCTGAGCCTTTGTTACCTGCAACCGTTGAGAAGCGCACAAATACCGGTGTTTTTTGACCTTTTTGTTGGAACAAATCAGCTTTGGTGATTTTTGCTAATGAATCATAGGTTTCAAAATAACCATGCGCCCCATAACCGCGGGCATGTACCACTCGCTCAGGGATGCGCTCATGATCAAAATGGAATAATTTGTTACGCAGCACAAAATCTTCAAGCAGAGTTGGACCTGTACCGATTTTAAGTGAGTTTTCATCATCAGCTACGGGCACGCCCTCTTGGGTCGTCAAAGTAGGTGATTCGGACGTACCTTTTTGATGGGTCGACGTATTATCGGTGGTGTAGACAACTTCATCATGTAAATTAAGTTCTGTATCACGCATAGTCTTAGAGGTATCGTTGGTCATCTATCGCATCCTTAACAAGATTTTGTATTTAAAAGCATCTCTACACTATTGTCGAAAAAAGGTGTTATTGCAAATATGCAGCGAGACTTTTGTAAAGCAATTGGATGACACTCATTTTTTAGGCTACATTAAAACATTATCTACTTAAATAAATGACTTAATATGAATCAAGTGCAGGTGCAAGTTTGTATGCAATGTGGCGCTAGAATTGAAATCGAAGATATGGATGATAGAGAACCCATTATCGAAGGCATTAATTTAGAAGAGGAACGCCGACACGATGTGTTTATTTGTGAGAATTGCATTGCCGAAGGTCGGCATTCTTAAATTTTTAGAAAAATATCAACAAGTATTAAACGGCTACCATCAAGTTGGTAGCCGCCATTTTTTTAAGATTCGTTAAAGTCATCCACTGCTTTTTTGGCTTCATCTTTGGTATAGCCGTAATGCTTTTGTAACTTGCCGTAAATTTCTTGTTGATTTCCTTCTACTTCTTTTAAATCGTCATCGGTTAACTTACCCCACATTTGTTTCATTTTACCTTTTGTTTCTTCCCAGGCACCTGAAAATATATTCTTATCCATCATGACTCCTTAAGTTAAATAACTTTAATGTAGAGGTGGAGATGTTTCACACAACTCAATTAGCATAAGATAACTTCATAAGCCTTGCAACCATCTATGTTGGTGTTCAAAACCATGAGATAAGATAATGGGTCAGATGGGAGGTCAATAAAAATAGTAAACTCAGATAGATTATGCTCCCCAAATAGGCGATAAAAATAAATACACCATCCTCATTGGTAATTCCTAATCCTAAAAAAATGATAAGACTGCTAAATATAAAATTACTAAAAGGAATGGGTAGCATTAAAAGGGTGCTTAAACACAGCAATAATAGGCCGTGTAAACGTTGCCAATATGCTGAGGTAAGCAATTTAAATCTTGGTTTAAGCCATGCTTCCATCTTATAAAGATAGGGCAGCGCTTGACCAATCATATGCTGTAACTTGGATGCTGAAAATGTTTGGCGTTGTAAGCTTTGTGGTAGCCATAATTTTGGGTAAGCCATGATAAGCTGCAAAGATATAAACCACAAAGGCAAACCAAAGATAAAAGAAAAACCTGGAATCACTGAGATGGGTAATGCACTTGGTAAAGCAAACAGGGTAATGGCAAGCCCTAAACTTTGATTACCTAAAAGGCTTACCAACTGGGCACAGGTAAGCGTTTTTGTCGCGCTTAATTCTGCCAACAAACGCTGGCAGGCAGAACTAATGGCGGACATGGTTTGGCACTTGTTGATGCAGTTTGCTGTGAGAACGGCTATAGCCAAAATACACCACAAAACCTGCCACCATCCAAATAACAAAACGCACAATGGTGATGAGAGGGAGTTGAGTGATTAAATAAAAACAACTTAACGCTCCAAGGCATGGAATAAGTGGCATAAGCGGTGTTTTAAAGGGACGAATCAGTCCAGGATTCGTATAACGTAATACAATCACGCCAATACAAACAGTAATAAAGGCAAATAAAGTCCCAACATTAACAAGTTCTGCTAAATCATGAATAGGTACGAAGGCGGCAATTAAGCTCATGATGATGCCACAAATAATAATAATGCGTAGTGGGGTTGCAGTATGGGGGTTCATTTTGGCAAAAAAATGAGGTAATAAACCGTCACGCGACATGGCATAAAATACACGGGTCAAACCATAAAAAAGCACTAACATCACGGTGGTTAAACCGGCAATGGCGCCCACGCCAATAAAGCCTGCGGCCATTTTATGGCCAAGTAAAAGCATGGCATGGCTAATAGGTGATGCCACATTTAAGCTGGTATAGGGCACAATACCGGTTAACAGTAAAGACACAACCATATAAAGCAACGAGCAAATAACAAGCGACCCTAAAATACCAATGGGCAAGTCGCGCTGGGGGTTAATGGCTTCTTCAGCCGCTGTAGATACCGCATCAAACCCAATATAGGCAAAGAAAATAATCGATGCACCTTGCATCACACCCGACCAACCAAAGGGTAAAAAGGGTGACCAGTAAGCGGGTTTGACGTGCGTTAAGGCAATAGCGATAAATAAACTAATAACAATAAGCTTCACAATAACCATGATAATATTGGCACGAGCGCTTGATTTCACGCCGAGCATTAACAAAAGGGTCAGACATATAATAATTAACAATGATAAACAGTTAAGTATGCCGCCATTGGCTGGTGCGTGTAACAAAGCATAAGGCAGGTGAATTTTAATAGAGGTTAAAAAATCAGCAAAATAACCACTCCAGCCAACCGATACCGCAGACACTGAAATCATATATTCTAAAATTAAATCCCACCCTACAATCCAAGCAATTAATTCGCCAAAGCCGGCATAGGCATAGCCATAGGCACTCCCACACCCACCAACTGATGCGGCAAGCTCTGCATAAGAAAGCGCTGAAAAAGCACAAGCAGAACCGGCAACCACATATGATAAAACAATGGCGGGACCTGCTTGAGTGGCCGCAGCAATACCGGTTAATACAAAGATACCAGCACCAATAATAGCCCCTATGCCTAAAAATAATAAATCGACTAAACCTAAAACTGGCAATAATTTGTGTGCAGATGAGCTGTTATCGTGTAGTGGTTTTTTGCGAAACAAATCCATTGTGTGCGCCTTTTACAAGAAACAATAAGTTATCCTAGTATGCTGATATCTTTTTTTCAATCTAAGATGTAGGCAAATACCTGATAATATCAGTTACCATTTAGCTAAATTTCTATGGTTGAATTACTTTAGAGAACTTTTATCTGTACTTAATATTTTCATTATTTTTGCAAAAAAAATCATTTATTTGATATATATATGTTATTATTGTTCATTTTTTATTAAAATGAGTTATTCAACTTACTGAGTAATTTTGTAATGAGTAACTTATTTAATCTTTTTGAAGAGATAAGGCGGTTTATATCACGAGGTGAATCGCTTCCTGAATATCAATCCACTTATATTCATCATCTTTTAAAAGGTGGCTTAACACATAATTTTCAATCTTTACGATGTTTTGAAGATATTATCCTAGGCCAAGACTCAGCTGAACTGGTCATGCTTCAAGAAAGTATAGAAAATATGATAGATTCTACACGACGTAATCATCAAAATGATTTTCTTTCTCTTGAATTTGTTTCATTGCTAACCAAAATTTTGGAGATGATTAAGCATAAGCGTCCTTTTGAAAATGAAGTTAAGCAGCAAAAAAACGAGTTATTATATGGTATTACCACTCAAAAATTCAACGCTACGGTTATGCTGCCTATTAGGCAGCTGTATGATGACCGTCTAGGTAATTCTAGTGGGGAGTGTTTTGGATATGTAGTATATTGGGCACTGCAGATGTCTAAGAATCAATATTGTGGTATTCCAGCAGATGTGAAAAATGGGCCATTTCCTTACATCCCAACCCGTCAATTTAACCATGCTGCTCAATGTTTAGATTTAAATCATTTATCTCGTCTAACAAAAACAATGACTGAACTACAGACAAAATGGGATAAACCAACAGAGATAGAAAATTACTTTAAACAAAATCATGAGCATATAAAATTTGCTACAATATTTGCTGATTTTTATACATCTTCTGCTGATGTAGCTAAAAAATTATTATTATGTGCTCAGTTACTTGATGAGTCACATTGCGGTGGTGATACTTTTGAGTTATTAGTAGGTTCACCTTCATCGAACAAAGCTCATGCGTTAGGATTTTGCAAAAAAAACAATTTCTATCATTTTTTTGATTCTAATGCAGGATGGTTTCGATTTAATCATGCTGAAGATTTTGAAAGATGGTTACCTTTTTATTTCTACGAGCAACAATATCATACTAAGTATCAAATTTACTATATTAATACTTTTTCTCATTATTTACATTATGGCTATCATAACGAAACTATTTTGAAGTTAGCACACCACGCTATAGAGTTTTCTCAACAACAAGGATTTAAATATGATTTGAAAGTATTATTAATTAAAGCTAAATTTTTGTTCTTAAAAGATAATTATGCAGATATAAAAAAAGAGTATATGTCCTCTGCTGCTTATCTAAACTTAGAGCATGCAGCGGTAAGAGACGACGATGATCTATATTTCACTAAAACAGCGGCTGACAAATTAAGCACAACGAATATCTTAGATGTACTAGATTGTTCATCGATAAGGCAAAAAACTTCGCAAGAATCTGGTGAAATTATGCCTAAAATCGAAGAATTTCGTTTTTTTTCTAGTCAATTAGACAAGAAATTAAAATTAACACCTATAGCAGAAGATAATTCCCAATCTATGAAGCTAGCGCATTAATTTTAATAAAAAATTAATGCATGATAGCGATGATATTTAATGTTTCTTAAACCGCGCCTGATGGGCGCTTTTCATTGCTAGATAATCTTTATCGTCTTTAGCTTTTTTATAAAACTCATAAAAAATACTGGCTGATTGCGCCTTCAAAGATTGCTCTGAGCCCTTATCTTGCGGGCGTATGTTGCCATTTTCTTCATATTTTTGGCCACTGTGATGATTCGCGTAGCGTCTGGCGCGTGTAAAACCCATTTGTAAAAATTTACGTGCCATATCCATGCCAACAAACTCTTGTTTTTCTTTGTATTCTAAAAAAAGCGCATAAATTTTCTCAGCAGACGCTTTGGCAATTTCCGGTGTTTTAAAGCGCCAATAAGGTAAAATTTCACTTTTATAAGGCTCGGCCATTAATACGCCTTGCTCACCTTTGCCAATAGGATAGCGTTCAGGATGCTTTCTAAAATCAATATTACGATAGCAATCAGGATAGTTAGTCATGAATTAATCTTTTTAAGTAAACTTTTGATTAAGTATTGTTGTATAAAACAATGCTACAATTCTTACCATTAAGTCACAAGAGGATTGCAGTGAAAAGCTATTTAGTTGGTGGTGCGGTTCGCGACAAATTATTAAATTTAATGGTAGAGGAACAAGATTGGGTGGTAGTTGGCAGTACACCGCAAGCAATGCAAGCGTTAGGCTTCCAACAAGTAGGCCATGATTTTCCTGTTTATTTGCATCCACGCACTAAAGAAGAGTATGCCTTGGCGCGTACCGAGCGCAAATCTGCACCTGGCTACCAAGGTTTTGAGTGTGATGCTAACCCCGATGTGACACTTGAGGAAGACTTGAAACGTCGTGATTTAACCATTAACGCCATGGCCATGGATGAACACGGGCAATTGATAGACCCTTATGGTGGTTTGACTGATTTAAATACCAGAGTTTTGCGCCATGTTTCGGATGCTTTTGTAGAAGACCCTTTGCGTGTGCTGCGTGTGGCGCGATTTGCCGCACGCTTTCGCTATTTAGGCTTTAGCGTGGCACCAAAAACCAATGCTTTGATGTATCAGATGGTCAAACAAGGTGAGCTTACTCATTTAACGCCTGAGCGCGTTTGGCAAGAACTTGCTAAAAGTTTAGCCACCTCAAATCCTGAAATTTTTATTACTACTTTGCGCCTTTGCGGTGCGCTAGAAGTGATTTTACCTGAAGTCAATAAGCTTTTTGGTGTACCGGCTTCGGCTAAATACCATCCTGAAATTGATACAGGTGTTCATACCCTACAGGTATTGCAAGCCACAGCCTTATTAACCCTTGATGTCACGTGTCGTTTTGCCGCACTTGTGCATGATGTGGGCAAAGCTCAAACAAGCATGCAGGACTGGCCTAAGCATCCTGGTCATGGCGAGCTGGGTGTGCCGTTGATTACAGCATTGTGTCAGCGCTTACGGGTGCCCACACGCTTTCAACGACTTGCGATATTAGTTGCATCTTTTCATTTGGATATTCACCGTGTGCTTGAATTAGACGTTGCGCGTATTGTGTATGTACTTGAACACACGGATGCTCTTCGTCAAGGCGAGTTATTTGAACAGTTACTGTTGGTGAGTGAGGCAGATGCCCGGGGTGGCAGTTTATCTAAAGATGAAGATTATCAGCAACGTTCAATTTGGCAGGCTTTGCAGCGTGAATGCGCTAAACTTTCCGGTAAACTAATCAGTGAGCAGGGCTTTGAGGGGATAGATATTAAAACTGAATTAACGAAACGGCGTGAAGCATGTGTGACACTCGCATTAACTCAATGGAAAAAAATATGAAACATCATTCAAATTTAATTTGGATTGACTTGGAAATGACCGGTCTTAATCCTGAGCAAGATCGCATCATTGAAATTGCTACAGTTGTAACGAATGCTCATTTAGAAGTTCTTGAAGAAGGTCCTGTGCTTGCCATTAAGCAAACTGATGCATGTTTAGAGGCAATGGATGCGTGGAATACCAAACAACATAACAAATCAGGTTTGGTAGCACGCGTTCAAGCCTCTGAAATAAATGAACATAATGCTGAACAACAAACCATACAATTTTTGAAAAAATATTTAAATGCGCGTGAGTCACCTATGTGTGGTAATAGCATTTGCCAAGATAGACGTTTTTTATATCGTTATATGCCAGAGCTTGCTGAATTTTTTCATTATCGCAATCTAGATGTCAGCACGCTTAAAGAACTGGTTAAACGCTGGCAGCCTAAGTTATTGACTTCGCTGACCAAACAATCGCGTCATTTGGCTTTAGAAGACATTCATGATTCAATCAATGAATTAAAATTTTATCGCGAACATTTTATCAATTTAACCTAGGTTTGTAAGTTATGAATCAACGTGAACAGTTAGTTTTACCTGATAACGCGCAAGCGTTGTTATTGCACTCGTGCTGTGCGCCATGTTCAGGTGAGGTGATGGAAGCATTGCTCGCTTCTAATATTAATTTTAGTATTTTTTTCTACAACCCCAATATTCATCCACTCCAAGAGTATTTAATTCGCAAACAAGAAAATATTGATTTTGCTCACAAGCATCAAATTCCGTTTATCGATGCAGATTATGATAAAGATAATTGGTTTGAGCGCATTAAAGGGCTTGAGAATGAGCCTGAACGGGGTGCGCGGTGTACGGTATGTTTTGACATGCGTTTTGAACGCACCGCCCTTTATGCGCATGAACATGGTTTTTCGGTTATCAGCAGCTCTTTGGGTATTTCACGCTGGAAAGATATGAATCAAATCAATGAAGCAGGCATACGCGCGGCCAGCCGTTATGCTGATATCACTTATTGGACTTATAATTGGCGTAAAAACGGTGGCGCTGAGCGCATGTACACCATTGCTAAGCGCGAAAATTTTTATAAACAAGAATACTGTGGCTGTGTATATTCACTACGTGATACCAATGCTTGGCGTAAAACCAATAACAGGCAACGCATTAAAATAGGCGTCAATTATTACGAGTTACACGAAGAAAATCGTTCTTAAATCAAGTAAACATGTTGATAGGGTGCATCATCATTTACCTAACGGTTGTATGTGACCATGGCAGTCACATACAATGTCAATTTTTATCACAACGATATTAAAGATTAATCAAACTGCCAACTGACCCGCCCAGTCACCCCATGGTCTTGCACCTGTCCACCCACCTGGCCGATGTAGGCAAGGCGCATGTTCAAGCCTTTGTGGGGCAGGGTGGCATCGACACCTAAGTCCATGACCAGGGCATCTTTGGCAATGGGGGCG
>PKDH01000024.1 GCA_002863045.1 Legionella sp. | reverse complement strand
TCCAACTTAAATATCTATAAAAGCTTATAATTTTAACATATTGATTTATATTTAATTGTAATTTGACGTGGTTAACTTTATGATATGCGTAAAAATCAAACTAAATAGCAATATTTTATTTTATGACGATACAAATCAATAAAGATGTCAATATCTATAGACTTCCCGATAGCAATACACAAATGATTTTAACCAGCACGCTTGCTAAGCCTCTTGAAGTGACCCTCGGTGACTTACATGGTAATGCCATGAAATTGCTATATATGTTGGTTGAGCATGGGGTGATTAGCGAGTTATCCGAGGATACGTACCGTGAGCTGGTTAGAATTTATTTGGCTCATTTAGATGAAGACCAAAGATATCACTATCCGAACATTGACGGCATTATAAAAGCTGAATTAATAGAAGCAGATCTCGAGAAATTCAGAAAAATTATTGCAGATTTAGAAATTAACCCCAATTGTTTAATTCGCCTAATTGGAAGTGAACTCTGTGATAAAGGCAACAATGATTATTTTACGATGCTTATTCTTGAAAAATTAAGAATAGAAACAGTACCCGTAAAAATTTTATTTTCTAATCATAGTGTTCAATATATCGAAATGTATGAAAAGATAAAAAATTTAATAGCGCACTATAACAAACCAATTGATGCGGCGGAATTTTTACAATCTACGATAGACAATATAAGTATGATGAATTCGCCTTTCTATAGCCGAGATGTTGCACCTGGCGAACAAGCACATAGTTTGCAAGCTCTGGGTAGAATTTTTGCCAAGGGCTGGGTGGATTTAACAGAAATAACCACATTTGTTGAGCAAACTTATTACGAGCAGCTTGAGCTTATTTCATACTCTATCAATCGAAATAAACAAGAAATCACGCTTTATACTCATGCGCCTATAGGACTTGAGACAATCAAAGAGATTGCCCAAAAGTATAAGGTAGCTTATCAAGCGGGTTCAATTAATGCGCTTTCCGAGACGATTGATAACATCAATGTTGCATTTCGTGCAGATATTAAATTAAATTTTGTAGAGTCTTTTGTGCCTGAAAATTTCAATTTTTTTGAGCAAAATGAAACCGCAAAAAACTCATTGTTAAGAGTAATAGGGAACAGGCACGTCAATGATTCATCAAAAGCTTCTTTGGAGCGACCAGCTAGATTAAATGGGTATCGCTTGAATTTTGTGCATGGTCATGATGAACAGTATCCTAATACGCCAAATAGCCATAATTTATATAGTAATTTAGGTGAAAGTGAATCTAGCTATCAAGGTGGTTATAAAGTATCTGTGGATAATTACGAGCCGCTGCCAAAGTTTGAATATCTTTTGCGTGTGCTCGCGCGCAATCATCAAAGATTAGAACAATTAAAAGCGCGCGATAAAGTAGAGGCAAGCCAAACTTTAATAGATTGCTTAAATAAGGCTTATACAACCAATTGTATTAAAGGAGTCGAGGTTTCGGCAGATAATATTATAAATTTTACCAATGCTTGTCGTGAGGCCATTAACAAAGCTGAGCCTGTGTTTGGCATTCATCGTGGATGGAAGCGTTTTTTCATGAACTTAGGTCTTGCCATAGCGGGTGCTGGTGTTGTTTATCTAGGCGCTTTGGCTGTGCGTAAATGCCTGGGATATAAACATATACGCTTTTTTGGCTCGACTCGTTCAGAAGATATTTTAGAAGATTTTAAAAAAGAGCTTGAGAATATAAATAGTCGAGAATATTTTGAAAGGCCAATCTAATGAATTTTCTGAATTTAATATTGTGCTAAGTATTGAATGGTATAATTGATTTTTTTGGTTCATTATGAGACCACAATGCCAGATATGAAGCCTATTTTATCTAAATATCTACATGAAAGCGATGATCCAATTGCTTTTTTAGACTATTTGCAACAACAAGCAATTATAAGCTTTAGTGATGAGTTAAATTTTAGAAGGTTTAAAAAAATTTACAGTCAAGCTGCCGATGAATCTGAAAAAGAGCAATGCTTAAAAGAAGTTTTAGCGAACGCTCAAGTTACTAAACAAGAAACCATCATTCGTATAGCACCAAGCCATGCGTTTTCTTTTATCATCCTGCAAAAACTCATAGAGCAACGAAATATTATTGTAGAATTTCTGCTGGCGCCAGAGAATCTTGATTATCTTAATAGAACAAAAGACGACCAAATACAATCGAGCTTTCAGCCGCTTGCGTATGATTTAAGTATTGATGAGCAAACCATCACGCTTTATTCGCATGCTCAAATAAGTCGCCAAACCATTCGCGGGTTAGCACATAAACTAGGTGTTAGGTTCGATGATGCGAGCGCGTTTAAACTGGCGCAGACCATTGAGCGCATTAACGCCAGTTTTAAATTACATGTGAATCTTAATTTGTTGTCGACGTTGTATTCGACAGCATTGATTTTTTATTTAAAAAATAACTTTTTGGTTCCTGGTGTTTATCACCTTCCTCTTGAGCATATTTTGTACGGCGATAAATCGCAAGATGAAGGGCGTGGTTATCCGGGTACTTATCAGGTTCTTTATCGAGATAGGCGTCATGTAGAAAATATTAAGCCTGTTGAAAGTATCAAAGATAAATCACCCAAGCCCATACCTGCACAGATGATATCACTTAAAGCGCGGTGTTTTCTTAACAAACTACAAGCCTCACAAGGTTTAAGTGGCGATAGGGGGCTTGAATTTTTAAAACAACTTGAATGGTTAAAAGCAAATATCTCTTTGCTAGAAGGACAGGATGTACAGCAAGATATAAAGGATATATATCAGGAATTAACTAAACTATGGCAAGAATGGTCAGAAACAAAGGATGATTTTAAAAAATTAGAAGAACAAATTAATAAAGCGCTCAAAGAGTATCTACCCAGGTTGCGTCAGCATCATCTCACAGCGCGTTTTTGGGGTAATGTTGCACTTGCTTTTTTAGGCTTAGGCGTTGGTTATTGGGTTGCTCGTTTGATTCATAAAAAATATACCGGACACGGAGCTTTTTTCCAAAATCGCTATACTTTAAAAACAGACCAAATCATGCAAACTTTAGCTAAAATGGCTGAAGATAACCAAGCACTTATCTTTAAAGTCGCTGATGATTTTATAGAAGAAATAACAGCACTCAAAGAATTTATAGGTGCTCTTGAAACAAAAAATAGCTCTAAAAATCAATTAATTTTAGCCGGTGCTAAAGAACTCAATAAAGCTCTCAATAAAGCTCTAGAGGAAGCTCACAGAGATTTTATTGACAACAAGATTACCCTAAGTACATTTCAAAATCGATGTTTAGAGGCCATTCAGACCCATCGCCCTAATCTAGAAAAATATAATAAAGGGCAGCGCATAGTCGCCAATATTGCGCTTGCGGTAGCGGGCTTAGGCATTGGTTATGCCATCGCCGTATTGCTTCATCGAGTCACCAGTCGTCACTTTACTTTTTGTCATAACGATGTAACGAAAAATATCGATAGGATGGAGCAAACGATTCAGCGATTGCGTGCTAACACGATGCAGAAATTGATGGATGATTTACCTAAACCAGAACAAAAACAAGGGCAAGAGCAAGAACAGGTAGAAAACATTGTTCAATGTAATTAAGGCTTGAGTTAGCTTGAGCTTTTTTGATGACGCTAAAAAAGCGTCATCAAAATAATTGTTTATTCCATCAGCGTGACATTGGCATTGCCATTTATTTTAAATTTATAGTGCGAGTTTGGGTTAACTGACACCACGGTCACAGCACCCGTATCAAGATTTAAATGCACTTGAGCCAGTTCTTCTGGGTTAGCGTTGGTAGCCATTTTGATGGTTGCTGGACATTCACGGTTAACTGCATGACGATAGCAGGCGATTTGTACCGTAAACCAGGGCACCATATTCACTTGATGCGGTTTGCTGGGGTTACTTGAACCATGAACACCTGCAACGAACGCATTGGATTCGACACTGGTTTGATTATCAATGACTAAATATTGCGGCGCGGCAAAGGCACCAGAAGTGACCACTAGCAGGGTTGAACATAGTAATTTTTTTATAAAACGTGTCACAAATATCTCCTTTTTTTAAACAATTGAAACAATATTAAATAAAACCGTGAATATTATTCATGACTCTTATCTCAAGTACAAGCGCCTTTAGGGTATTAAATTCTTTTCAGCAATTGCTTGGCTAAAATAAGAAATAATCATATCAGCACCAGCGCGTTTAATCGCCATCAAACTTTCCATCACAGCGCTATCTTCATCAATTAAACCTTGTTGGGCGGCAAATTTAAGCATGGCATATTCACCACTGACTTGATACGCACACAAAGGAAGGCAAGCGAAACGTTGCTTAACACGATAAATCACATCCAAGTAATGCATGGCCGGTTTAACCATCAACATATCGGCACCTTCAGCCACATCAAGCTCGGCTTCACGCAGTGCTTCAAGCACATTGGCTGGATTCATTTGGTAAGATTTTCTATCACCAAACTGTGGCGCGCCTTCTGCGGCTTCCCTGAAGGGGTTGTATAAGCTTGAGCTGTATTTAACCGCATAACTCAAAATAGCGGTATGAATAAACCCGGCTTTATCTAAAGCTTGACGTAAACTACCGACCATGCCATCCACCATGCCACTGGGTGCCAGCCAATCAGCCCCGGCTTTGGCATGACTGATGGCTTGTTTTTGTAAATTTAAAAGGGTTGCATCATTATCAATACGAGTACCATCTAAAACACCGCAATGACCATGAGACGTATACTCACAAAAACATACATCACTGATAACCAGCATCTCAGGGCAGCTATCTTTGATTACGCGTATGGCTTGTTGAATGACACCATCATCATCCCAAGAAGTGCTGCCACAGGCATCTTTGCTATCAGGTATGCCAAACAACAACACTGCTTTTAGACCAAGGTTGGCCAGATTTTTAACAGTAGTTGGAATATCTTTTAAGGGCCATTGCATCTGTCCTGGCATGCTCGCAATAGGACGAGGTGCCTTGAGGGTTTGATGAATAAAAAGTGGCGTAATAAGCTGTGAGCGATGCAGATGGGTTTCTTGTACCAAAGCGCGCGTAATTGGTGTTTGGCGCAAACGGGTTAATCTTAGCGGCAGATAAGTCATGGAGAATCCTTTTGACGCGTATAAAGAAAATCAATGCCACTACCGGTGGTGCTGGCATTAATTTGAATGCTAAAAAATTTATTTAAAAGGTATTTTAAGGTCAAAACGTTACTATCAGCTTGGGCAAGACCAATGTTATAGCTTAGATACAAGCGTTTGGTTAAAGACTTACCCAGAACCAATGCCGTATTATCTTGAGCCTCATTGGTTTGTTGATTAAATTGGGTGTTATCGGCTAAATCAATATCAATGCCAGCACTTTGTTTAAGCTGGGCAAGCAAGCTCGCCCCGCCTGAGTTTGAGTCTAAGTTAAGCGCTGAGATAGCCGTTAATAGCAGTTGACTTTTAGATTTACTGGCTTGATCTGCTGGGCGGCCTAGTACCAACATCGATAAAATATCGGCTTGTGATAGTGTGGCAGGGTTTGAAAATAATTGTACTTTGGGCGAGTTTACAAAACCTGATACTTTGATGCCCACCGTTGTTTTATTGCCAAAATCGATGCTTTGAATATTAGATGAACTAAAATCAAACAGTTGATTGGAGCCCGTTAACGCATTACTGGTATTATCAAAGCGCCGAACAGCACTGACTTTAAGCGCAGGATTAGTTATCATGCCACCCGTAAAAATAATTTGCCCTTCATCAATGGTTAGGTTTTGGCCATACGCTTGGTATTTACCGTCAATTACATTAATTTCGCCCGTTGCGGTAAGCGGGCGCTTGGGTAATTGTTGTAAGGCAATCTGGCCTTTAAGCTCGCCGGTTAAGCCTTTAACATCTAATTTAACCCTAGGGCCTATGCTAATATTCAACAGGGTATCGACATTAAGCGGATTATCTGTTTCCTTCTTAGCATCAGTGAACACCACATCATCGGTTAAGGTCACACTGCTGGTAAATGTTTGTGGCTTGATAAGCGAGTTAAGGATTTGTATATCGCCACGTAATTTAACTAAGTTTGGGCTGATATTAAGCGTTATATCGGGTGAGAGGGTGATATGGTATTCAGGCGTATTAAGTAATGCCGCCTGCTCGCCTTTTAAAGCCAGCTTTCCTTGAAGTTCAGGTATAAGCGTGCCGCTACCAGTGAGGTTAATGGCGGATGTTTGGGTGCCCAATTGACCATTCGCCTGCCAGGTTTGGCCGTTACTTTTAAGCGATAAAGCAATAGGGTTTAAATCAAGCCCGATGTCATTGATTTGTAGTTGTCCTTGAGTCAGAGTTAGTTCGCCGGCAACATGGGGTTTAGCAAGCGTACCATCTAGCGTGATATTGGCTAAAAGCTTACCCTGGGCGGTTGAAATAAGCGGATTCAGCGTGCTTAAAAATTCCAGCGAAGCAATATCTAAACGCACATACCCGTTCAAAGGCTGGGTTGCTTTAAATTTTAAACTATTAAATTTGGGCAGCGTTATATGCGTTTTAAGGCTTTTATCATCATCAAGGGTGAAATTACCGGTGATATCAAGCGCTTTGGGAGTAAGATGAGCTTTAAATGCACCGCCTTCAAAATTAAGTGTAGGGTTATCGGGAAGGGCAAAACTTCCTTTGGCAATATCAAACGTTAAGTGGCCATGGGTGGCATCGGTTAGGCGGCCATTTAACGTCAATTGCGTGTCAAGCGGCGCTAAGCTTTCATGCAGTAAAGCGGGTTTGGGGAGCGTTGCGTTGAGGGTGAGTGGAAAAGGCAGACGGCCTTTGAGTGTCAGATAGTTTTCACCTAATTGAATCGCTGTGTTAATCGCTTGATGAGCATAATTGATCTGTGCCTGGGCTTCCTGATTTAGGTAGCGCCCAGTTACTTGCATGCTCAGTTGTGCATCCTCAAGCTTGCTGCCAGAAAATTGGCCATCTATGGCAAGCTTGGTGAGGGCTTCGGGCACATAAGGGTTCACAGGTAATGTGCCTTTGATATGGCCTTGAATTAAGGGTGTATGTTGGGGTTTATAGTTAAGTGCTAAATTTGTGCGATAGTCAAGCGCATCGATAAGGTTTGCTTGTAGATGAAAATCATCCGGCTTTAGATGAAGTCTGGCCGTAAGAGTGCTTGGTAGTGGCGCGCTTAGATGTGTTTTAAGCTGCATCACCAGATTATCGAGCGCGCCATCAACGGTTAACAAGCCTTCACTGCTTGCCAAATGAGTGGTTGGGTTGATAGTCCAGCGCCACTGCGACCAACTGAGTTGGCTGTGCAAACTTTTGCCTTGAGATAATGAGCCTTCTAGATCTGCGGTGAGGGGATGCTTGATGTGTCCTTCCCAGACATAACGCCAAAAATTGCCATGCAGTGTGAGATGGGCGGCTAATAATGCTTGCTGAACGGGTGAGACACTTAACTGTAAGCGGGTTTGATACGGCCAAACAGGGTAAAGCGTACCGGTAAGCTTTAACACTTCATCCCGGAACATTAATTCAAACAACCCGATTTGCCAGATATGCGGCGCAAATCGACCTTGTAATTGTAACTTGGTGAGCGTGTCTTTTATTCCTGGCAAATCAAGTGTGAGTTTATGGATGTAACTGCTTTGTATTAATAGAGTAATGGGCAAAGCGGGCAGTAAATGTTTAACATCAGGTGCTATGGTAGGTGGAGCTGGCACTTGAGGGCGCATTTGTACCTTTATGTGCTTGGCTTGCAGATGCTTGATGGTCAAGCGATGATGCCATAAATCGTTCAAGCGCCAGCTAAGCTTGCCCTGGGTAATGACAAGCGTTAAATCAGGGGCGCGATAGGTTAATTTTTTGAAGGTCATGGCATGCATTAACGTGCCACTAAGACGTTTAACGCTCAGATGCCCGGTCAATACATGATTGGCCGCATAGATAAGCACATGTAAGCCTGGCGTGCTTTTTAGTAAAAAAGCAACCAAAGTTGCCAGGAGAATCAATAAACCGGCAAGGCTTAAAACCATATAGCGTAACAACTTGGGTAGGCGCGTTATCACAATTCTGGTCCTATATTGATCACCAAGCGGGGTGAGGCATGGTCTAAACGACGAAAGCGATCATCAACCGGTAATGCCAAGCCAACTTTAATCGGTCCCACCGGAGAGACCCACATCGCACCAACTCCTATGTCGCGCCTAATGGGGTTATCTTGAGGATGATAAACCCGACCGATGTCTACAAAGCCCAGAGCATACCAGTTTTCTTTGACTTCTTGTTGTAACTCAAGTCCGCCATAGGACAAAATTTTACCAGGACCAATGCTGTTATAGCTAAAACCTTTTAAGTTATCGGCACCGCCTAAAAAAAGCGAGAGCGATAAAGGTAGCAGATTGATGTTATTAATCTGCGTTAAACCCTGAATGCCATGCAAGTAAAATCGAGTATGAGTTGCCTGCAGGGTATAGGCTACTTTGGCATCCACTAACAGCTGATAGATGTCGTTTTGAGATAACAACGCTCGACTGGCGAGAAGCCCATCGACGATTAAGCGATAACCTTGTGGCACAAATAATTGGTCTTTGTCGCGGCTAAACCAGGTAAAAGAAGCTTTAGGGTAAAGGGCAAAACGGGTATAGGTTGGCTCATCAACGTAGTTATAGCGTTCATGTAAAATATTTAAAGATAACACTCGTTGGCATTTGCTTAAGTTATGGCGCTGCGAGAAAGTTAATAAACCAGCGCGACTTTTACCTGAGCGGTAATTTAAATTGGTGATACCCCCGGTAAAATCATACTGATTAACCACAGGATTCACACCTGGAATGCTATATTGCGCTTGCAGCGTATTTTCGCGCATCGAGCCTAAACCAATAAGATTAAATTTATGACCCTGGGCATTTACAGGTACCACATGATAGCCTAACTTGCCACGCGGGCCGGTATCGGTGCCAAAGCCTGCACCAATGGTGTAGCTGATGCGTGGGGAGGGCTGCAAATGCACATTGACTGGTAAATGGTTTGACGTGACTTTGGTATTAGGTTTTACCGTGACCGCACTAAAATAGCCGGTATTGGATAATCGTGTATTTAATTCTAAAATTTTGGCATTAGAAAAAGGTTGACCATAACAAAAAGGAATATAGCGTTTTAACAATTCTGGTGAAATATGGCTTGGGTCAAATTGTACCTGACCAAAATAAAATCGCGGACCGGTATCAAGGATGAGTGTCACCTCAGCTTGATGGGCGGCTTTATCTACCAACACTTGGGCATGTTTAAAAAAAGCGCGCAGATAACCCTGTGCTTCAGCGGCGGTTAGAAGGGTTTGTTTGGCTTTTTCATACCGGGTGTTGTCAAAGGGTTCATGAGCGACTAAGTCCAGCGCTGATAGTGATTTTTTAATGCATGCATTGGCTTGGCCTTCACCAATTAGAGAAACGTTTATAGCGCGGATTATTGTGCGTGGCCCGGGTTTAATATAAATCGTAATAAGGTGAAAACTCTTGCGCACAGTTACTTTGGGTGTGAAATAACCAAAAGGTGCTAAAGCAAGAGCAATATGCTCTTCCAATCGCTTGTGAGGAATATCGCGCAGGGGCGTATGTTTGGCCAGCTCCTTTAGGCGCTCGGTCGCATTGGTTAATGGCGCGTTTTTAATACCAATGATGGTAAATTTCATGGCACTTTGGGCATAAAGCCAAGCAGGCAAGCTCAATAGCATGACAAAGGCTATTAGATAAGAAAATTTAAGTCGCTTCATGACCATCAGGAATAAGAGTTTTAAGTTCGTAAAGTAAGGTCAACGCTTGGCGAGGACTAATTTCATCAAGATGCATGTTAGCCAGTTTTTTTGTGATTTGGCAAGGTTTTACCAGATCAAATTGACCATCAATGGTGGGGTGGGTGACCATTTGGGTGGTTTGTAGCGTTTTAAGATGGGCTTTGGCGGTTTTTAACACTTCCTCGGGCAGGCCGGCAAGTTTGGCCACCGCCAGGCCATAGCTACAAGTTGCCGCGCCTTGTTCTAAGCGATATAAAAACACAATGCCCTGCGCCGATAGGGTGGCTTTAAGATGATAATTCTTAAGGCATGCAAGCGTATCAGGTAAACCTGTGAGCTCAAAATAGTGCGTTGAAAAAAGCGTATAACACTGAATGGTTTGCACTAAGTGTAAACAGGTGGCATAGGCCAGCGCCATGCCATCATACGTGCTGGTGCCTCGACCTATCTCATCAATCAACACCACACTTTGGGCGGTTGCTTGGCGCAAAATTGCCGCTGTTTCGGTCATCTCAACCATAAAAGTAGAGCGGCCTGAAGATAAATCATCATGGGCGCCAATGCGGGTGAAAATTTTATCCACAGGCCCCAAGCATGCGGCCTCTGCAGGCACATAGCTGCCAATATAGGCAAGCACAATGATCAGCGCATTTTGGCGCATAAAAGTCGATTTACCGCCCATATTGGGGCCTGTGATAAGCAGGGCGTGAAGCTTTGGCGAAAGACATAAATCATTGGCAATGAAGCGTTCTTTTAATACATGCTCAAGCACCGGGTGGCGTCCGGCTTTGATATCAATGCCAGGCTTTTTAACCAATACCGGACACGTCCATTTAAGCGTTGAGGCTTTGTGGGCTAAATTAGTCAAGACATCAAGGCGCGCCAGCGCATTAGCAACCTGCGTTAATTCAGGCAAATAGTTAAGTAGTTCCTCTAGCACACACTCATACAACCATTTTTCGCGTGCCAGCGCTCGGGTTTCCGCTGAAAGTACTTTTTCTTCAAACGTTTTTAAATCAGGGGTGATAAAACGCTCAACGTTTTTTAACGTTTGCTTGCGTTGGTAATGCACGGGTACCAGGCTCGCTTGCGCGCGCGGCAGCTCAATGTAATAACCTTGTACGCGGTTAAAACCTAATCTTAATGCTGATAAGCCAGATGCTTGACGCTCAGCAGCCTCAAGCTCAAGACATTTTTGATTGGCATCCTGGCTTAACAGGGTTAGCTCATCAAATTCTTCATCAAATCCTGGGGCAATCACACCGCCTTCGCGAATCAAGGAAGCGGGGTTTTCTAAGATGGCTGAATCAAGTAATTCATGCAGGCGTGTCGATAAGGCCAGGGCATTGCGATCTTCTTCAATTAACTGGGCGTGATAATTTTGCAAAAGGCCCACAAGGTCGGGTAATAAATGAAGTGTGCTGCGCAAAGCGGTTAAATCACGCGGCCTTGCCGAGCGCAGGGCAATACGCGCTTTGATGCGTTCAACATCGCAAATTTGCCTTAATATTTGCTGTAAATCAGCCATTTGTTGATGTGTGATGATTTCACTGATGGCTTGTTGCCGATTGATGAGCGGCTGATGTTGGCAAAGTGGGCGGCTTAGCCAGCGCTTCAATAAACGGCTGCCCATACTACTCGCGGTGTTATCAAGAATGCTTAACAAGCTTAATGATTTTTGACCAGAACTTGTTTCAAATAATTCCAAATGTTTTTGAGTGGCGGCATCGATGTGCAGATAATCTTGATTATTTTCAAGGGTGATATGCGTTAAATGCTTGATGGCTTGTTTTTGGGTGGCCTTTAAATAGCACAGTAAAGCGCCGGCAGCAGGAAAGGCATGATGATGTGCTTCTTCGCCCAAGCCATAGAGGCTAGCAACGGCAAATTGACTACATAATAATTCGCGTGCTTGATTTATCTCAAATTCCCAAGCAGGACGCAGCTTTATCAGCTGATCAAAACCTGGTAGATCAAGGGGTTTTTCTAGCAAAATTTCTGCAGGTTGTAAGCGGGTGACGACTGCTAGTAATTCATGCGCACTTGCTAATTGCATCAAATGAAAGCGCCCACCGCTTAAATCAACCCACGCCACACCCATAGAGTGTTGATGCGGATGAATGGCCAATAAAATATTATCGCAACGTGCCTCAAGGAGCGCTTCATCGGTCAAAGTGCCTGGGGTGATGATGCGTGTTACTTGTCGCTCTACCGGTCCTTTACCAATGACAGGCTCACCTATTTGGTCACATACGGCCACGCATTGCCCTTTTTTAATTAAACGCGCCAGATAGTTTTCAACTGCATGAAAAGGCACGCCTGCCATTGGAATGGGAGCGCCTGCTGATTGGCCGCGATGGGTAAGGGTTATATCAAGTAAGTGCGCTGCTTTTTTAGCATCTTCAAAAAATAACTCATAAAAATCGCCCATGCGATAGAGTAACAACATATCTGGATAATCTTTTTTGATGCGCAAATACTGCTGCATCATGGGAGTGTGAGAAGACATAGAGCGTTTTTTTAAGCAAATTCAAGCAGTATATCATAGTGTTTGAATTTAAAATAAAGACATCTTGCCAAATAAACTCGCAACGACATGCAGTTTTAGAGCATTTATTTTTGACATGCCTTTTTGCTAGACTGATAAAAAATATCAATCTAGGAGCATTCAACATGAAGTTAAATTATATGCTAGGCCTGATGTTGTTAGGAATGATGCTTGGCAGTTGCAGCGACGATGTCGCCAAAGAAGTCGAAAAAAAAGCCACCACGCAGTTTCATCAAGAGGAAAACCACACGCGTTCCCAGGCTAAAACCCTGGCGCATGATGAATTATCGATGGCATCACTTGCTTGATTTTACTCGAATTTTTGTAAAACTGTTGAATAAATTTTAAAAAAAAGGTTGTATTAACGATCATTTTATGTAGAATTTTTGATCGTTATGCAGATAAAATTAAGACAGTTTATAAAATATACGCACATTTTAGGTGGTATCGGTTTAAGCTTTTTCACGCTTAATGCCCATACAGTGTCCCCTAAAAAGCAGACCAAAACCCGGCCTGCTGCTGTAATTAAAGTTAAAAAAAAGTCGCGTAAGTTGCATCAAGTGGTGTTAACCCAGGTTAATTTTAAAGCGCTACCTAAATGGCATGATGCCAATTTGATGCCTTCTTTTCAGGCTTTTAAGTCGTCTTGTCGTTATTTACTCAAGCAAAATCCTGCCCATCATGTGGGGTCACGCTACCTAGACATGACTGCGGCTGACTGGCAGAGCGCTTGTCAAACAGCACTGACCATGCGCACACCCAACGCGCAAAAAGCCAAGTCTTTTTTCGAACATGAATTTTATCCTATTAGCTTTACCCAAAAGCATCGACAAGGCTTATTTACCGGTTATTATGTGCCGAGTGTTGCAGGTCGTTTGAAACAAGATGCGTTTTATAATACGCCTATTTATGGTTTGCCCTATGCGATTCCTACGCTGAAACATTATGCGTATTTAACACGCGCTCAGATTGACAAAGGTATGTTGGTGAAAAAAGCGCCGGTTCTGGCATGGATTCATAGCCCTGTTGACCGCTTTTTTTTAGAAATTGAAGGCAGTGGCATGATACAACTGCCTCATCATGCGCCTTTATATATCTCTTATGCGGGTGAAAATGGTGCGCCTTTTACCTCTATTGCCAGTATTTTAATCAAGCAAGGCCTCTTAACTCGTGCTAATGCTTCGCAAGCTAATATAAAACGCTACTTTGACACCCACCCGGCACGTGCTAAGCCACTTCTTGCGCAAAATAAGTCGTTTGTATTTTTCCAAGCCTTAAAGCATGCTCATGCACTAGGCGCCCAAGGCATTGATTTGATACCAGGATATTCAATGGCCGTTGATAAGCGATGGATTCCACTGGGCGCGCCTGTATGGCTTGCTACCAAAATTCCCCAAAAAAATCATGAAACTTCCTTTAAGCGCTTGATGATAGCGCAAGATACCGGCGGCGCTATCAAAGGTGCTATGCGTGGTGATATTTTTTGGGGTACCGGCAAGCGCGCCAGCTTTCTAGGCGAGCATATGAAATGCTCGGGCGTTTACTGGCTATTATTGCCAAAAGCTACGGTTAAACGCTTATTAGCATGAGATCAATGGGCCTTTGACCGACCCATTTGAAGTTTAATGCGCTGATTCAAGTGACACATTATATTCAGCGGCTAAATCAAGTAAATCATCGGCATGTTCTTCTTCGGTGGCCAGAATATCTTCAATAAGCTTGCGGGTGGTTGAATCATCGGTGCCTAAAAAAATGATCATTTCACGGTAAATATCAATGGCGACCCGCTCAGCAATTAAATTTTCTTTGATCATATCCGCCACATTATCACAATCAACATAATCAGCATGCGCGCGTGATTTAAAGCTTGAGGGGTCAAGATTTGGCGTGCCACCTAATTGAATAATGCGCTCGGCTAAGCTATCGGCGTGTTGCTGTTCTTGGTTGGCATGCTCTAAAAATTCTTGCGCGGCGATGGTGGCACCAAATTCGGTGGCTTTGTAATAATGCTGTTTATAGCGCAGTGTACAAACCATCTCAGTGGCAAGTGCCGCATTGAGCATGTCATAAACGCTGTCTAAATTGATTTTATAATTATCGGTAATTGCCCCTTTGGCCAGATTTTGGCGGGCTTGTTGTTGAATGTTTTCAATATCTACGATAAATTTACTTTTCATCAGGTATCCTTGTTAATTAAGCCTTAAGTCAATGTGCCGGCCTAGTCTAGCGTATCTTACAACTTAAGAGCCAGCTGTTTAAACTTCAAGCAAGATAAAAATCATGCAGGTGTTGCCATCATTTAAATAGTTTAGGTCAAAATTATGCAAAATGTGCCCATCAATTCACCCGAGGCTAAGCGCTTAAACTTGGTCAATTTATTACTCAAGTGTCAATATAAGCTTGTAACTGCTGAATCTTGTACCGGTGGGCTTATCGCCGCAAAACTCACAGACTTAGCCGGTAGCTCACAGTGGTTTGAATGTGGCCTGGTGACTTACAGCAATGCCGCTAAAATAACGCTACTTGGAGTACCTGCCCCCACCCTTGAGCGCTTTGGTGCGGTAAGTAGTGAGGTCGCCGCTGAAATGGCCACAGGGGCGCTTTCACATAGTCAGGCACACGTTGCTTTAGCAGTCACAGGCATCGCCGGGCCAGGTGGCGGTAGTGCGCTTAAACCCATTGGCACCGTATTTTTAGCCATCGCCACCCACACCCAACACCAGGTGATAGCGCTAAAGCTTGACCCAAACGCTTCACGCCAGACCATTCGCACCCAAGTTTATCATCACGCCCTGGACGCTCTAATATTATTTATCAATCAAAATGATAAAATATAACTAATTTTGATCATATTTTATGTACTTTTGTCTCTGTATTGGTTAATATTTAAGATAATTGATTTAAATGAATCATTATTAAACGGAGATGATGTATGCCTAATTCCGAACCTAAGCCAGATTCTCAACCAGATAAACAAGCACTTATTGATAAAATTGACGCTTTAAAAGAAAGTTTTAAAGCAAAATTAGAAGAATTAGAAAAAATAAAGTTACCTAATACTGAATTGCTTGATAAAGATAGGTATATAAAGGCTTTTAACCGATATCCTGATGGGTGTAAAAAACGTTTAGAATCAAAAACTTGTTCGCCGGCATTTTATCAAGAGATAGAACAAGATATTGACGCCTTGGCGACTTATTTAGTGGCTCCTAATGATGTAAACGCTAACGTATGTGTTAAGCGCATGCTTGATAAGCCAAATCGCTCTAAATGGCTTCAGGGTTTTGAAGGTGTTCTAGCATCCATTTTGGCGGTATCAGCGCTTACCTATCTAGCGGTTGTACTGCCTTTAGTTTTGACCATGAGTGCGCCCGTGGTGGTCGGGCTATCGGTATTTTTACTCGCGTTAGTGCCACCCCTTACGTTGTTATATCAAGCCCAAAAGTTTGTGCAAAAAGCCATTACAAAACCACTGGCTAAACAGGCTATGGCTGATGGCATAAATGCCATAAAACACCCGATTCATCGACGAAATGCTTTATTTAAGCCCGTGCCCGAGCCTCGAAAACCTGCTGAAGAACCCGGTGAAGGGAATGGGTTAGAATCTTCATAAAAAGTCTGCTTTACGACTGATTGATGGTTATGAGAGAATTAATTCCTTTTACATTTTGCAGGTCAAGCTTCAATGGAAGATAACAAACAAAAAGCTCTAAGTGCCGCACTTTCACAAATCGAGCGTCAATTTGGCAAGGGTTCGGTGATGCGTTTGGGTGATAGCAGTGTGTCCCGCGACATCGAAGCTATTCCAACAGGTTCACTTGGTCTTGACATTGCTTTAGGGATTGGTGGTTTACCTAAAGGGCGTATTGTCGAGATATACGGCCCTGAATCTTCTGGTAAGACAACTTTAACCTTACAAGTGATTGCCGAATGCCAAAAACGCTTGGGTACCGCCGCTTTTGTGGATGCTGAACATGCGCTTGACCCAAGTTATGCGGCCAAACTTGGGGTGAATGTTGACGACTTATTAGTTTCCCAACCTGATACTGGGGAACAAGCGCTTGAAATTACCGATATGTTGGTACGCTCAGCCGCTGTGGATGTGGTGGTGGTTGACTCGGTTGCCGCTTTAACGCCTAAAGCTGAAATTGAAGGCGATATGGGTGATACGCATGTGGGTTTACAAGCGCGCTTGATGTCCCAAGCTCTGCGTAAACTAACGGCCAACATCAAACGCTCTAATACATTGGTTATTTTTATTAACCAAATTCGTATGAAAATTGGCGTGATGTTTGGTAACCCTGAAACCACCACCGGTGGTAATGCGCTTAAATTTTATTCTTCAGTGCGCCTAGATATTCGCCGTACCGGGGCGATTAAGAAAGGTGATGAAATTTTAGGTAATGAAACCCGCGTTAAAGTAGTTAAAAACAAAGTAGCGCCACCTTTTCGTGTCACTGATTTTGATATTTTATATGGTGAGGGTATTTCACGCGAAGGTGAAATTATTACCCTAGGAACTCAACTAGGGTTACTTGAAAAATCAGGCGCTTGGTATAGTTACAAACAAAATAAAATTGGCCAAGGCAAGGATAATGTGCGTAATTATCTCAAAGAAAATCCGGAGATTGCCAACGAAATTGAGCAGCAAATTCGTGCTGAACTTTTGCAAAAAACACTGCCTTTAACCGAAGCCATTGGTGAAGATACCGATTCTTCCCATGAATAGTGCGCGCGAGCGCGCACTTGCTTTATTAAGCCAAAGAGAGCATGGCGCTTTTGAGTTAGCCCAAAAATTAACAGCCAAAGGGTTTGAGACCAAAGACATTCAAGCGGTTCTTGATGAATGCGCTGAGCAAGGCTTGCAAAGTGATAAGCGTTTTGCCGAAAATTTAGCGCGATATCGCGTTCAACGCGGGTATGGTCCAAATTATATTCGCCAAGAATTGCATGCCAAGCATATCGCCGATGACTACATCCACCAAGCCTTGCAACCTTTTGAGGCTGATTGGTTAGACTATGCTTACAAAGCTTGGCAAAAAAAATTCAAACAAACCCTAAACCCGACCATCAAAGATAAGCAAGCTTTCTATCGTTTTCTTGCTTATCGTGGTTTTTCAAGCGAGCTCATTACGCAAATGCTTGGGCGTTTTCTATCTTAGATTTTATTTTTTTTACACGGTATCCTCATGAAAAGTTCAGCCATAAGACAAGCCTTTTTTGATTATTTTATTACCAAAGGTCATCAGTTAGTTGAGTCCAGCTCACTTGTGCCTGCCAACGATAATACGTTGTTATTTACCAATGCTGGCATGGTGCAATTTAAAGAAACGTTTCTAGGTCAAGAACAGCGCGCTTATCAGCGGGCAGTGAGCGCCCAGCGCTGTGTGCGAGCGGGTGGCAAGCATAATGATTTAGATAATGTTGGTTATACCGCGCGTCATCATACCTTTTTTGAAATGCTGGGTAATTTTAGCTTTGGGGATTATTTTAAGCGTGAAGCCATTGCTTATGCCTGGGAGTTTTTAACCGTTTGTTTGCAGCTCCCGCCTGAAAAACTATGGGTTACCGTGTATGAAAAAGATGATGAAGCGGCGGATATTTGGTTAAACGACATCGGGGTATCAGCGCAACGCTTTTCACGCTGTGGCGATAAAGATAACTTTTGGTCGATGGGGGACACCGGCCCTTGTGGACCTTGTACTGAGATTTTCTTTGACCACGGGCCTGAGGTTGCTGGTGGTCCACCTGGCACTCCTGATGCTGATGGCGATAGATATGTCGAGATTTGGAACTTAGTCTTTATGCAGTTTAATCGCGACAAGCAGGGCCATTTGCATCCACTGCCCAAGCCTTCGGTTGATACAGGTATGGGGCTTGAGCGCATTACGGCTGTGGTGCAGCAGGTGCATAGTAATTACGACATTGATAGCTTTCAGTATTTAATCAAAGCCATCACACCTGCTACGGTTAAAACCGCTGATAAGCCTTCATTCAATGTGATTGCTGATCACATCAGAGCCTGTGCTTTTTTAATTTTAGATGGTGTGACGCCCAGTAATGAAGGGCGTGGTTATGTGTTAAGACGCATTATCAGGCGCGCCATTCGTCATGGTCATAAATTACAATTGCCTGAGTTCTTTTTTTCAAAGCTGACTCCATCACTCGTTATATCCATGCAAGAAGCTTATCCTAATTTAGCTGCACAACAAGCGCATATCATGCATGTGTTAGCGCAAGAAGAAACTCAATTTAATCGCACCCTAGAGCAGGGTTTAAATCTACTTGAAAGTTATTTAGCTGCGCATGACAGCTCAGTCATTGCTGGAGATGTGGCGTTTAAGCTGTATGATACCTATGGCTTTCCATTAGATTTAACCCAGGATATTGCCAGAGAACACGCAAAAACTGTGGATATTGAAGGCTTTAATACTTGCATGCAGCAACAGCGCGCCTTATCACAAGCCGCCAATCAGTTTGAAATGGATTATACCGAGCAATTACATACGGACGCTCAGTCAACTTTTGAAGGGTATGAATGCACCAAATGCACCACCCATATCACAGGCCTTATTCAAGATAATCAGTTGGTCAATAAGCTAACAACCACTAACACGCAAACCGGCATCATTCTAGCCGCCACACCGTTTTACGCTGAAAGTGGCGGGCAGGTAGGCGATACCGGGGAAATTTTTACAGATTCTATGGTGTTTATCGTTGAAAATACCAAGCGTTACCAACAAGCCATTATTCATTATGGCTATGTTAAACAAGGGGAATGCGAGCTTCAGCAAGCGGTAACAGCGCATATCAATGAGCCGCGGCGCGAGGCCATTAAAGCCAATCATACGGCAACGCACTTACTGCATGCGGCATTAAAGCAGGTATTAGGTGCTCATGTGCAACAAAAAGGCTCATTGGTAGAAGACAAACGTGCGCGTTTTGATTTTTCGCATACCCATGCTCTAACGCCCACACAAAAAGAAGCCTTAGAAACACTGGTCAACAACCAAATTCAGGCAAATTATCCGGTAATTACTGAACTTATGTCGCTAGATGAAGCCAAAGCAGAAGGTGCTGTGGCGTTATTTGATGAAAAATACGACGAAAAAGTACGGGTGCTGTCGTTAAGCGATTTTTCCAAAGAATTGTGTGGTGGTACGCATGCTACTCGCACCGGTGATTTAGGGTTGTTTAAAATCATTAATGAATATGGTACAGCAAGCGGCATCAGACGGCTTGAATTTGTTACTAAAAATGATGCTTTAGCATGGCTTAACCAGCAGTTAGAGTATTTGACGAAAGCGGCTCTACAGCTTAAAACTGAGCCTGAAATGCTGCTTGAAAAAGTCAAACAATTACAAGAAAGTCATAAACAATCGTTAAAAGACTTACAACAAGCGCAAGCAAAAGCGCAAGCCAACGCAGCGCGGGCGCTTGTGGATGAATTTAAATGTGTTAACAATATTCATTATTTGATTAAAAAAATCCCTGATACCTCTTTAGCCCAATTGCGTTTATTACTAGATCAACTTAAAACTCGTTTTACCCAGGCCGTTATTGTGCTCTATAGTGTGCATGACCATAAACTTAATGTCATAAGTTTTGTCACCGATGAGGTACTTAAAACCGGCCAGACACTCAATGCTCCGCAAATTGTGACACATTTGTGTGGTAAGGGAGGTGGTAAACCTGGTATGGCCCAGGGTGGTAGCCAAGTCCCAGAGGATTTAGCGGCACGAGTTGAAACATTATCAAAAATGTTATTTACATCTGACACTTAAGCATGGAGTATAAATACTTTAAGTAAACTTACTTAAAACACTTAGGGTCTGTTGACAATTCACCTGCCACCTACATGCCGCGGCTTGTCCGCGGTATCAATTAAGGAAAAAAATATGGCATTACTATTAAATCTAATCGCGTTAATCGTGTTAGCGGGTATCATCATGTGGTTAATTAATACGTTTATACCCATGCCTGCACCCATTAAAAGTTTGCTCAATGTTGTGGTGTTAATCATCTTAATTCTTTATATTTTGCAATTTTTTAACTTAATTCATACCGGCTTGCCAATGATTCGATTATTTCACTAGGATTGAATCATTGATTTGAATACCGCCTATTAGAGCGGTATTTTTTTAGCTTGTTGATGGGCATTGACTTAATTGTCAAAAAATGTTTAAATCAAATTGTCACTGGAAAAAAGACAAATAAGTCAATTTTTAACAAAAGACTTTATTCAATTAAGCTGTTAAATAGGAGAAATATATGAGTCAAGAACACACAAATTTTATGACCGAACTTTTTAATAGCAAAAACGCTGCTGAAAAAGCTTATCAACAAGCGCTTGACAAAGGCTATCAGGCCGAGGAAATCCACGTGATGATGTCCGATGAATCACGACAAAAATATTACAATTCTGAATTGGTTCAAATTGAAACCCAATCGAAAGCAATGGAAGGTATGGCCATTGGTAGCGCCACAGGTGGTGCAATAGGTGCGACCATTGGCGCTGTAGCGGCTATTGGTACAAGCCTTGTATTTCCCGGACTAGGGTTAATTGTTGCAGGACCTCTGGCTGCAGGCTTAGCTGGTGCCGGCGCGGGCAGTATCTCAGGTGGCGCATTAGGTGCTTTAATTGGCTGGGGAATTCCTGAGGAAAAAGCAAAAATGTATGAAAAAGGCTTACAAGAAGGTGGCATCGTATTGGGTGTAAAAGAACATCCTGAACGCGATATCCGCTCTACTTGGCAACAAACTCGCGATACTAACGCGCCACAATAACATCACCCCTAGATATATCGCAGATTTAAAACTTTAGTTTGCGATATATCACAAATGGCAACCAAGCAATCAATTTCATAATATAGCGCCAAAAAAAAGGATAAAATACGTGGCGTTTGCCACGGTTTAATGCCTGCCAACATTTTTTCGCACATGCTTTAGGCGAGGCGGCAAAAGGCGTTACGCCATAAGTTTGATGAGTATCAATAAAGCCTAGCGTCATAATAGTAATGGTTTGGGTGATGGACGCATGTTGTTGATAACCGGTTAAATAGGTTTCAATGGCTTTTTTACTGGCACCATATAGACTATTTTTAGCCCGCCCACGACAACCTGCCACCGAGCTTAGAAAAATCAGCTGGTGAGATGCTTGTGGTTTATTTAAATAATAATGACTTATTTGCACCACACTTGTGATATTGACTTGAACAAGTGATTGAATGGTTTGGGTGGTCAGTTCGCTATTGTTAACCTGGGCGCTATAAGCAATTAAAAGTGATATAGGCCTGTTAAGTTTTTCTAGATAGCTTATAAATATTTCAGAGGATTCGCTAAAGTCCCACATATAAAACTCACAAGCACTTTTATAGCGTATACCAATATCTGCTTGGATAAGCTCTAACTGTTGGCGATGACGCCCCACTAATAATAACGGCAGCCCTTTTGCTGCAACAATGTGCGCAAATTTTTCAGCAATGATAGACGTAGCACCTAGGATGACCCAGATAGGCGAATCATTCATTCAGTAATTCCTAATCTTTGACTTAAATTAGACGTGATATTAGGCTTAAATTCGGCCAATATTTGTTTAAATAGCGTGTGTTTTGAATATTGTATTTGAAACTGCTCGGTGGTTAATAAGCTATCTTTGGCCAGATAGATACGTCCTTGTTGTTCCGTAATAAATTGATTCATCGCCAAGATTGCGGCTTGAGCGGCCGTGTTATGTACAAAATCAATGGCAATGCTAAAGCCTGGTTGCACAAAAGATAATAACCCTATGCCAGAACGTGTAAAATATTTTAAAACTGCAAGCATAGGGAGCGCTTGGTGGTGGGTGATAAGACAAGTTAGATGCTCGAGAATAATTTCTGCGTGTTCGGCATCAAACACAGCTTGAAATTGTAAAAGTCCTTTTTGACCATACAAGTATGGCCAGTGTTTAAAATTATCCAGTGGATGGTTAAAAACGCTTAAAGGTAAAATAGCAGACTCAAGGGATTGGCGCGCATACCAGTGATTAAAACGTGACATATTCCAGCGATACAACATGCGCCACGGGCTTTTGGGGAGTGTCCGGAGCGCGCGCTCGGATGATGTTTTCGGTGCTGCGCAATAATGCGCAGTCGATAAAATGGCTTGCAGTGGATTAAGCAAATCAAGCCAAGCCACTTGATAATCAACTTGAGGCGCGCATTGGGTAAATTGCGCAAGTAACTCTGCCCAATGCCTAAAGTATTTTTTTTGTACCAAAACATGGCGTGGTCGGCGCAGCATTTGTAAGGCAACCCGACAAATAACACCCGTTAAACCAAGCCCCCCGATGGTAGCGAAAAACAACGCTTGATGCATGGTGGGGCTGCATTTTATGGTTAAACCGCCAATTCGTAATTCAAGCCAGACGATATGCTGCCCCAGCGTGCCTTGAGCGATGTTATTTTTACCGTGAATGTCATTGGCAATCCCCCCACCCAGTGTGGCAAAGCCCGTACCTGGCAAAACAGGCGGGATAAAGTCAGGATGTAATAAGAATAATTCGGCAAAGCTCACTGCCGGCTGGCAAACAACGATACCAGTTTGGGCATCAAACGCCAGCAAATGATTAAAGCGCGCGGTATCTATTACTATCTTTTGGTGATTAACATTGCAATCGCTATAACTCAAACCCTGACCACGTGCTAAAAAGGGCGAATCTTTTGATAAATTTTCAACAAGTAAGGCCAATTCTTCTTCATTTTCAGGGCGATAGCAATAGCTCTTGGTGGTGAAGGCGCGACTAAAATTAGACAATGTTAGCGATTTATAACGCATATAAGCCATAGATAAACGTTAAGTATGGTTTACACTAGCATGTTTTATTCTAAGAAAAAATTAACGCTTTCTTGGTAAGCCTTCACTCAAATAAGACGGATCGTAAAAGAAGAATTTTTTGACAACTATTTATTGAAGTGATAGTTTTTGACGTTTTAGACAGGAATCAGAAAATAACGGAAGTTACTAATTAAAGAGCTGGAGTCTCTTCTATTCCAAGATTAAGGATAGTGTAGTCTATGTCCAGTATAATTAGCGAAACGAAGCCTTTAAAAGATACTGAGTTTACTGTTTACCAACAAAAATGGGAGTCACGAAGTTCTGTTCGTTCGCGTCCAGAGAAGTACATTGATTTTAACCTTGATGGTTATTTTTTCCCCAGTGATAAGCAACCTGTTTTGCTTAATGAAGAAGTCCAAGCATTGGGGGAATCAGTCAAAAAAGAAATACTCCTTCAATCTTTTTTTAAATACTTAAATGATATTATTCATCTTGAAGTTAAACTCATCAATCGTGCCTGTCATCTTGTTATTTATGAACAACTACCAGTAACTTATCCTGAAGAAACAAAGCTTAATGCTTATACCGTTTTGATTGATGAGTATTATCATGTTTATGTCGCCAAAAATATGATGATGCAATTGGATAAGCAGTTTCCATATCGTAAAAAATTTAATTATCCTATTTCTGACTCATATAATGCAGTGCTTCAAATTAAAAACATATTACCTTCCAAATACCATGCTATTTTTGAAATATTGGCTGTATGTATTTTTGAGACGACTTTGGTACGTGAGTTGGTAGAGTTTTTTAATAGTCCTAGTGTACACCCATCGATCAAATTTTATGTGAATGATCATATGAATGATGAGTCTCGCCATTATGGTTATTTTTATGATTTGTTAGCCTACACTTGGAAAAATCTTCCTCCAGATTATCAAGCGTGCATCGGGGAGCAATTGGCTTCCTTCGTTAAATTATACTTACATATCAACTCAGATAAACACTTCAATTTGGCGTTATTGAATTCACTTTTTGCAAATGAAGATAAAGCGACCATGTTGGTCAATCAATTGTATAAGGGATTTGATATTACGCCAGAGTTGCCCATAGTAAAGAATGTTATTCGTGTATTACAAAAAACCGGTGTTTTAGACCATTTTGCAGTACAAGAAGGCTTTAAAAATTTAGCTTTGATTTAATAAAGGATTAAAAATGA
>PKDH01000020.1 GCA_002863045.1 Legionella sp. | reverse complement strand
ACCCGAAGTAGATGATGATATCGACATTGACATTAATCCGGCAGATTTACGCATAGACACTTACCGCGCCTCAGGGGCTGGCGGTCAGCATGTCAATCGTACCGATTCTGCCGTGCGCATCACCCATTTTCCAACAGGTATTGTGGTGCAGTGTCAAAATGATAGAAGCCAACATAAAAACAAAGACAATGCCTTTAAGCAGTTGCGTGCTAAATTATATGAATTAGAAATGCAAAAAAAGCATGCTGCGCAACAAGCTCTAGAAGATACCAAAACGGACATCGGTTGGGGGTCGCAGATTCGCTCCTATGTGCTTGACCAGTCACGCATTAAAGATTTGCGTACCAACGTCGAGACCAGTAATACCCAGGCGGTATTAGATGGTGATTTAAATCAATTTATCAAAGCAAGTTTAAAAGCTGGAGTAGCAGGTTTATGACCATTGAAATAGAAGATGAAAGTAATGTTTACCAAATACGTCAACAAAAACTCCTTGAATTAAGAGCGCAAGGATTTAGCTATCCTAATCAATTCAAGCGCCACCATTTAGCCGCATCTTTGATGGCAGACTATGACATGTGTGATAAAGCACAATTAGCCGAACGTGCCATAACAGTTGCCGTTGCAGGACGCATTGTATTGCGCCGGGTCATGGGTAAAGCAAGTTTTTTTCATATTCAAGATGCCTCAGGTCGCCTGCAAATCTATGTGCGTCAAAATGATTTTCCTCAAATTTATGAGCAATTTAAAAGCTGGGATTTGGGCGATATTGTGGGTGTTGAAGGAGTTTTATTTAAAACCAATACCAATGAGCTTAGTGTGCATGCGACCTGTTTGGTCTTATTAACCAAATCATTGCGGCCCTTACCGGATAAATTTCATGGTTTAACTGACCAAGAAACGCGTTATCGCAAACGTTATGTTGATTTGATTGCCAATGATGACACACGCGCACGTTTTATCATGCGCTCACGCATTATTAAAGCTTGTCGTGAATTTATGGATACGCATGATTTTTTAGAAGTTGAAACACCCATGATGCACCCCATTCCAGGAGGGGCGGTGGCGCGACCCTTTATTACTCACCACAACAGTTTAAATCGCGATATGTATTTGCGAATTGCCCCAGAGCTTTATTTAAAACGCTTGGTGGTTGGAGGACTTGAGCGAGTGTATGAAATCAATCGCAATTTTCGTAATGAAGGTTTATCAACGCGTCATAATCCTGAATTTACCATGATTGAGTTTTATCAAGCTTATGCCGATTATCAGCATTTAATGAATTTTACTGAAGCGCTTTTACACTATATCTGTGATAACGTATTAGGCACACGCCAAATCCAATATCAAGATAGCATCATTGACTTTAATCAACCCTTTGCGCGCTCAAGCGTTAAAGAAGCCATTTTAAAATTCATGCCAGACGTTAGCTTAGTGCAATTAGAAGATACACACAGCATGAGTCAGCTTTTGACCAAGCTTGAGATCCCTTATGCTAAAAATGACAGTTTAGGGCAATTACACATGCACTTGTTTGAAGAAAAAATAGAAACGCAGCTGATTCAGCCAATATTTATCACCGATTATCCTGTCGATGTATCACCACTGGCACGATGCAAAGATAACGATAATACCATCACCGAACGCTTTGAGTTTTTTATTGCCGGGCGTGAGCTTGCCAATGGCTTTTCTGAGTTAAATGACCCAGTTGACCAAGCTGAGCGTTTTAAAAAACAAGTTTCGGCCAAAGATGCTGGCGATTTAGAAGCCATGCACTATGACAGCGATTATATTGAAGCACTTGAATATGGCTTGCCACCGACTGCTGGTGAAGGGATTGGTATTGATAGATTGGTCATGCTTTTGACAGGTGTGTCATCGATTCGTGATGTGATTTTGTTTCCGCATTTGCGCAAGGAATAATCAGGTACGCTATGAGTTCTCGTCAAGCTATATTAAATAAACCATTATCATGGAGTTTAACTCTTGCGGCTTTGGGCATGGTGTTTGGTGATATTGGCACAAGTCCTATTTATGCTTTTCGTTTAACGATGTTGCATTTACCTATTGATGTACCAACCGTGCTTGGCGTGTCTTCTCTGATTATCTGGTCTCTTATTAGCATCATTACACTAAAATATTTAGCCCTAATCTTTCGTGCGGATAACGAAGGTGAGGGCGGTATTCTGGCCTTATTGGCATTAATCAAGCGCCAAAAACCGTCGCATTCTAAAGATTTTTATCTATTTGCGATTTTAGGTACTGGTTTATTGTTTGGTGATGGCATGATAACGCCTGCTATTTCGGTGGTGAGTGCAACCGAGGGATTGTTAACTTATTCATCCTCTTTTTTGCCTTATCTAAGTATCATTACCGGCGGCATTTTACTCCTGGTATTTGTGGCGCAATCTTATAATCTGGCCGCATTGACTGATAGTTTTGGGATTATTTTGCTTATATGGTTTATGGTGATAGGGCTATTGGGTGGTTATGCTATTGCGCAAAACCCAATGGTTTTAAAAGCATTCAATCCTTATTATGCTTATCAACTTTTACATATAGGTGGCCTTAGAGCGTATCTTGCTTTAGGTGGCGTTTTTTTGGTGGTCACCGGTGGAGAAGCGCTTTACGCTGATATTGGTCAATTTGGCCGACAATCTATTCGCTATAGCTGGGTTATGGTGGTTTGTCCTTGTTTGATGCTTAATTATCTGGGTCAAGGGGCTTATTTATTAGATAATCCCGCAGAACTCAATCAGCTCTTTTTTGCACTGGCACCCACATGGTTTAAGTTACCGCTAATTATTTTAAGCTTAAGTGCGGCAGCCATTGCGTCACAAGCTATTATCACCGCTACTTGTATTCTTGCCAAACAAGCCATTTTATTAGGGTTTTATCCTCGAGTACCAATGAAACAAACCCTAGATGGCTTGCGACTTCATCTCTATATTCCGCAAATTAACCTTATTTTATTGGTTGGCACATGGTTTTTATTACTAACATTTAAAGATTCAAATAATCTAGCCCATGCCTATGGTATTGCAGTGAATCTTTATATGCTGCTGGTGATGTTGATGATAACCTTTACGGCAAGTTACATATGGCGCTGGCCTTTATACAAAGTAGTTTTGATAGCCCTACCGTTTGTGGCGATTGACTTGATTTTTCTTGGTGCCAATAGTCATAAATTTCTAACCGGGGGTTGGGTAGCTTTAGTCATTGCTTTGATAATTGCGTTTATTATGTACACTTGGCATGTGGGCTTAAATTTTTTAAAGCGTTATTTTTATTTAAGAAAGGATGATTTATCTAAATTACTCAAGCAACTTAACTACAAATCATTTAATCATCTTGAGGGTGTCACATCGGTCTTTGTAACCGATTCGTATGATAACAGTGGCGGAGGATTTCTACATTTTCTTAAATTAAGTTTAACCGTTCCAGAAAAAGCTTTGATTTTAAGCTACGTGGTAGAAGATATTCCTTATGTTGGAAAGCAAAATCGTTATCAGATAACGCCATTTAACGAGCATATTTTTCGAATCGTTTTACATTATGGCTTTATGGAAGTTATTGATTTCCCTCAGGCTTTAGAGAACCTAAACCAACAAAAAAAATTGCCATTTGAATTTGATATTAAAACACTTAACTACATCCTAGAAATTCCTAATATCCTAGCGACTCCTCACCAACAAACACTATGGTTTACCTTCCAAGAAAAGTTTTTTGCTTTTTTAATGCGCAATTTCTCAGCAAATTTAAACATCGAGTTTTACCAATTACCCTATGAGCGTACGCTGGCTATTGGAACATATTGTTTGATGTGAAATAGTTTGATTGAAAAAAAATTTTAAATATCTAATATTAAAATGCTAAAACATGTTCAAAAAAACCATCTTATCTCATACCAAAATTTATTTAGCGCATTTTATAAAAAACGCTAATGCCTCGTCGTGGATTTATATTCATGGTGGGCCTGGTTTTAATTGCGGAATAATTGAATATTTAATTGAGCAGCATCATTTATTTGATTTACTCGATGATAATCTTGTTTTGTACGGTAAGCAGTTAATCGTCCCTACAAATAATTAATAAGTATGTTTTACGTTAGATATTAACTATTTGTAGGGAAGAGAGCAATTGCATCACTTGTTTTTAAATTAAATTCATTAATTTTCGAACGACGCGCTATTTAGAGATGCTTCAACGTCTTTAGAAAGAGGAATTTCTGTAACTTTAAACATTTTGTCATCGAAAAACTTAAGCGCTTTGTAGCCTGTTGTAGCTACAACAGGAAGGGTTGCAATACCAACTCCTAATGTTATAGCACCAATTGCAACTGCCATAACAGGGAGTGCTGCTAGCGATGCTAGAGCTGTTACCACACCAATGTTGATAAATAATGCAGCAACGCCCACACCCAACAAAGTAGCACCTAACAATGTGGTTGTTGTTGAAGTTGAAGCGATTAAAAATTTTAATTGAAAAGACCAATTAGCAGGTCGCTTTGCCAAAGCAGTTTTATAAATACTCTCATTACGCCAGCCTTCTTTGGGTATTTCAATTAATGTCACGGGTATGCCAGAATTATTATGAGCTTGGTAAGCTTTGACTGCTTCAATAACTTGAGCATTATCATCAGCCACAACAACTTGATTGATCCAGGGAAATTTTTGAGCAATTTTTCTTATAAAAAGCTCCAATAATAAACCTTTTGTATGCGCATGCTTGTTTTTAAAAGCAACTTCTTCAGCATATCTTTTAGTAAATTCACTAATATTTTCTTTTTCTATCGCGCTAACATCTGCATCTCTAAAGGCTTGACCTAGCGTATAGCTATCTAATTGTTGTTTATCAAGTTTTATGTAAGATTCTCTAGCATTTTTTATCATATAAGAATTGAATTCAGCAGAACAAGCCAATTCAGGAGCAAATCTACTTTCTTCGGGTTGAAACCTAGAGAATGCACCAGTTAAATGATTCATATCGTCACTTGTGACATCCTGCCAGCCGATATCACTAGGCGTAATCACACCATGAACTCGAAATCCTCGCTTATTTAACTCTGCAATCACTTTGTTTCTATCGTTAATTTTACGGGTATTCATGGTCATATCAGTAAAAAGAAATACATCTCGAATGCCTGCTTTTAAAAGAGGGTTTAACAAAGCATCATTCATTTCCATGACAAGCTCACCGTTTTTATCACGAACAAAATTGTCATTATCTTTCATTTCAAACCACAAGGTATGATCGACATCTAACAAAGCTACATTTTTTTTAAACATATTGTTCCCCACTTAAATAGTAATATTATTTTAACTTGAAATTATTAAGGGATGCTTAAATAAAAATTATTTTTGCTTTGTACCAAACTATGGTCTTACGCAAAATTATTTTTAATAGATTTAAAATGATATTAACCCCCGTTTTAACAACGGGGCAAAAGATTAGCTTTTAAAATTTAATACCACATGTTCTTTGGTTGAGCGGCCAAAGGTTTCTTTGATGCCGAAAAAGGTCAGCAATAGTGCGACAAAAGGCAGGATACTTAAGATAACGAATGTTTCTTGATACATCACCAGCGTATGGTATTTATGATGTGATATGGCAGTGAGTAATGAACCTAAGATAGGCGCCATAATCGAGACAAACAGCATGGTAAAGCCATTATTAAAGGCAAGCCCTGATGAGACTTCTTTAAGTTTAAATTGCTCACCCATGATGACAATGGCAATGCTTGCTGAACCTACGCCCATGCCAAATACTAGAAAAGCTAACGTCATTTGTGCTGCATTAAGCGGCAGATAGATGATAGAAGTTAAAGCTAAAAAATGCATTGTGGCGCTACAAATTAAAATAGGTTTACGTCGGCTGATTCTATCAGAAATAAACCCTGCCAGTGGTGAACCTAAAGCAAATCCAAGCCAAGCAATACTTATCATATAAGAAGCAAAGCCCGCGCTAAATCCTTTGGTCATTAAAAATGCTTTGCCTTCGTTTTCAGATAAATATTCAAGGCTAAAATAGATAAATGCCGCGGTTATGGCAATAATCCAAATACGGTAATCTTTAATGGCCAACCATAAATTGCGGCTAATTGGTTGCTTGGTATTTAAAACTAAAAAAGTACCATCATTTTTTTTGTTGGACTCTACTATCAAAAGTACTAGTACCGATAAAATGATGCCCATCACACTTAAAAGCACGAAAATTGTGCGCCAGGTAATAAAAGATGATTGGGCAAGCATGGTCAGAGGGGCACCAGTTGCCATGGGCCCGAGCGTGCCAAAAAACTGCGATAAACCAATATAAAGCGCGACGTTTTGATAAGGTAGCCAATCATAAATCGCTACCAGTAAACAGATAAAACCAAAAGATGAACCAAGCCCCATGAGCGCTCGAAAGATAAGTGCACTGTAAAACCCTTGCGCGTAAGCAAAACCAAAATTGGCGATAGTACATACAAGGCAGGCAAAAAGTAAGGCTTTTTTCAAATCAAACTTTTTAATGATGTTACCAACAGGTATTTGCATTAACCCATAAATCAAGGTATATGCCGTTGAGCTTAAGAAAGCGAATTTGAGTGGCGTTAAATGAATATCATGCATAATTGCCGTTTGAAAAGTACCAAGTAGCGTGCGCAATAAAAATTCATATAAAAAAAACACCATGCAAACTAACCATACGGCAAGGCCCTTAAGTGAAATTTTTTGATTCATAAATTAATCTTCTTGCTGTATTTTATTCCACTGCTCAAGGGTAAGCTCAGCGCGGTTATTATCAATAAACGAAGCCATTTTAATAATATTTTGACCTTCTGACATCAAAGGATTACGGTTAATGGCCACAATGATACCATCTTGAGGGCATCTCACAGGCTCAACAGTGTCGGCGCTAAAAGGGTCAGTAATCTGTGCAATTTCTTGATTTTTTTCAACAAATTGGCCCAGAGATACATCGGTCATCAAAATACCACTGCAATGCGCGCGTACCCAATCTTGTTCTAGAGAAAAAACGGGCTTGAAAGTATCGGGTAGTGATTCGTCAAGGGTAATCATATCTAGAGAATCCAACATATTTTCAATACCTGTGATACCCATCTTAATGGCATCTTCATTAAAGCGCATGGCTTCGCCTGCCTTATAGACTAAGAGAGGAATATTAAGATCATAAGCGGTTTTGCGGAATGAATTGGCATTATTGTTAACATGACTGATAACTGGTGCGGCGAACCTTTTGGCTAATTTTTTAGCTTCTTCGTTATCTAAATCACAATAAATTTGGGGCAGTGAGTCAGCATTAAGCGCGCCTGTTTTAATTTCAATACAATGGGTAGCTTTGGAGAAAATTTCTTGGGTAAAGATATGCGCAATACGCTCGCTATAAGAGCCTTGAACATCACCAGGAAAACAATCGCCTAAGTTTTTTTCATTAGGTAAAGTATTAATAAGCCCTAAAATATTCATAATAGGTACGGCAATAAGCGTACCGCGTAGTTGGTTGAGGGCATTTAGTTTAAGCAGATGATTAATGATTTTAACGCCGTTAAATTCATTACCTTCAAGACCTGAGAAAATCAACACACAAGGACCTTGCTCTTTGCCATGAACAACTTTAATCGGCATAAAAAGAGATGTACAAGCATTATAGTCAGGCAGAGGAAGCGCTAAATTAACTGTTTCACCGGGCTGAATGATCGCATCACATATTTTTAAATTAGTATTTTTCATGGTTATTTTGTACTCACAATGAAGCTAGGATGAACCTTATCAAAGAATTTACTTTTATGCAAAAAAAAGGATAAAAGATTAACTCTTATACAGTAAAAAAATTATAAGGCAAGTAATAATTGAACGGAAAGAATGTGCGCTATGAAATTAGGTGCATTTGATTTTTTGATGAATTGATTTAAATAACCTAGCTCAAGCGTAAAGGCGTCATTATAACGATACCCGACGCCTAAAAACAATCGATTTTGATTAAATCCTTGTGGTTGCCAAAATAATTCATTGTTGATGATGTAGCTACAGCGACCAGAAGAATTCAGGGGTATGGCCAATTTAGTAAGCGCCCGTATTCGATAACCTACAGGTGAGGGGGATTGAAAAAAACGCTCCTCTAAGCGTGCGCGCAGGGTAAAAATATTTTGGTTAAAATGATGAGACCATAATAATTGTTGCCATAAGCGATTTTCTTGAAAATCAGGTGTTGCAAAAGGATAACTTGTGTCAATCCAAGCAAATCCGAGCCATAGGCTGGTGTTTTTGTCAAGCGAATAGCCTAACCCTGTACGCAACAGCGTTTGGGATAAGTGATGTAAGTTATCGCCAAAGCGTGGCTGCCACTCTAGCCAATAGCGATAAGAAGAAGGCGTCTCATGATATTTAAATGCTTGATTATCGGTAATGTTAAACCAAGTTTGTGCATCAAATTGCGCAGCGAGTGCGGGTGAGGCGAGCAACCATAATAAAATAACATGACATAAATACAACAAACCAAATCCTTTTATATTTATTTAAATCAAGCAAGGGTTTTTAAAAAAACGAAGTATAGGCATAATTATTTTAATTCAGCAAGATAACCAAAACGGCTATCCCATTTAAGTGAGTTAAGCTCAGGCTGCTTTAAAAGTTTGGTTAAAAAATAAGTTTTGTGGCAGCTGGCAACTAAAATTAAGTTATTACAACGCTTGATATTTAATGTTAATACTTGGGCGTGGACACCGGTTAACAAATGTAATATGTGTAGATATTTGCGTGCGTCAGCAATATTGATGGCCAGTAATCCGGTAGCGGACAAATTAGCAAAACACTGTTGATAAAAAGCTATGTCATAGCAACAACTAGGCATGTCATGGCTATCGAATAAATCAATTAAAATATGCTCAAAGGTGTGCGTTTGTGCCATAAAAGCCCCAGCATCAGCACAAATAATCTGCGTTGATGATAGTTTATCTAGCATAAAAAAACGCCAAGCGATGTCAATAACTTCTGGATGTTGCTCGATGATGGTCAAAGGATGGTCAGCGCTAGGTGCTAGATAATGCGCTACGCCACCACCCCCTAAACCAAGCAAACAACTTTTTCCAGGTAAACTACGTGCGAAAAACCCAAGTGCTTTCACATAATAAAGACCGTATTTTGCCGGATTTCTTTTATAGAGCATGGTTTGATAAGCGTTACTTTCTAAATATAACCAGCGAAAAAAGGCATTTTCATACACGCTTAGGTTGCTACTTTGATAGATACAACGCCCATTGAAGGTTTGCCACATCATCTTATTTTTGAAAAGGATAGATGGATTGAAGTTTAAGAATGGTTGTTAAAGCGTCAAATGCTGTCATAACTTCTTGTACTAAATCGGGATCGGTTAAATCACTCAACGATAATTGCTCACGATAATAACGGTTTACCCAGGCTTTTAATTGGTGAAACAGTGCATCATTGAATAAAATACCTTGATGCATATGTGCTAACTCAGCTTCATTTAGCAAAACACGCAAACGCAGGCATGCCGGACCTCCGCCATTAAACATACTTTGCTTTAAGTTAAGATAATAAACTTGCGTAATCGGGTTGGTGTTATCAGCGATGATGGTTTGAATTAAAGTTTGGGTTTTGGGATGTTTTTGGCATTCAATGGGGGCGATTAAAGCCATCTCACGATTAGGCAGGGTTACAAGTTGTGAGTTAAATAGATAGGTTGCTACTGCCTGAGAAACACTAAGCTCGGTATTTTTAATTTCAATGATGTTTAAAGCAGGCAGCTTTTGTTGTAGCGCACTTAAAACTTTTTTTTGCGCGACAAAAGCATGCTCATGCACCAATAACACCGATTCATTTGCAACCGCTATCACATCATTATGAAAAACGCCGCCATCAATGGCATCAGGGCGTTGTTGCGCAAATATCACTTGATTTAAATCAAGTTGATGCGCTTTGGCAATGGCAAAAGATGCTTCATAACTTTGGCGCGCTGGATATTGGTGCGGGCGTTGGGTAGATACAGGCTGTGCTGTTTGACGCAGACCATAAACAAAAAAATGAAGTCCTGCTTGATGATGTGTATGGCACAAACGACTGTGATTTGCTGCTCCTTCATCACAGGTAGTCAGACTTGCTGGTAATACCGGATGATGCACAAAATAATCTTCGTGACTAAATAAAGTTTTTAAAAGATTATGGGAAACATTAGCTTCTTGAGCGCGATGTAGATGGCTTACCAAATTGGCCGCAGTGAAATGCACACGATTATCCGCAGTATCAAGACTTGGCGAGATGGTAGCCGCATTAGCGGCCCACATATTTGAGGCCGAAAAACAAGCGGTTAATAAAAAAGGTGCTTGACGGGCGACTTTGGCAATTTGTTGATTTAAGGTGCCAGTAAACCCCATATTATATAGCAACTGAGCATTGGGTCGAAAATGTGGTGGCCAAATGGCTTGTTTTAGACCCAATTGATGTAAAAGCTGCATTTTCTCCAAACCTTCAAGCGCAGCAGCTTTGGGATTGGCCTGGCTAAAAGCATGTTGAGTTGAAGCTAAATTGCCCGGAGCAAGCCCGGCATAATGATGTGTTGGCCCGACCAAACCATCTAAATTAAGCTCAAAGTAATTCATAAACACCCCTCAAGACCTGGCAAAAGCGTTGCTGGTGTTTTAAGCATAGTAGATTCAAGCGACGCAATAGGATAGGCGCAATAATCACTGGCAAAATAGCCACTTGGGCGATGGTTACCGCTTTGTTTGATACCACCAAAAGGCAGCTTGCTAGAAGCGCCAGTGGTGGCGCAATTCCAATTGATTAAACCACTTTGAATATGTGCGTAAAAATCTTCAAAACGCGCTTTTTTATCACTAAAAAGGCCGGCAACTAAGCCATAACGGGTTTGATTAGCAAGCTTGATGGCATGATCAAACGTGTCATACCGATAAATTTGCACACAAGGCGCAAAAATTTCTTCATCAAAAGGTTCGGCTTGGCTCATATCAATGATGCCTGGCGATAATAAACCTGTTTGCGCTTTGAGTAATTTCATGTCTAGGAGAGCTTGACCGCCTAACGCTGATAAATTTTTAACCGTTTTAAGATGATCTTTGGCATGCTCAAAAGAAATGACCGGCCCCATAAAAGGTTCTTCGGTGTGCGTAGGCGCACCAATTTTGACGGTTTTAAATGCTTGACATAATTGTTGTATGAATTCATCACCAAAGGCTGAATCAGGCAGGATTAAACGTCTGGCGCAGGTACATCGTTGGCCGGCGGTTATAAGCGTTGATAAAAGGGTTTGATAAAGGGCTGCTTTGATATCGGCAACCTCATCGATAACCAACGGATTATTGCCACCCATCTCAAGCGCTAAAATGACTTCAGGGCGCTCGTTAAATAATTGATGTAAGCGTTTACCCGTTTGATAACTGCCGGTAAAAAAAACGCCATGAATAGGCTGCTCAAGCAAAGCTTGGCCAACTGTTGCATCGCCTTGAAGGCAATTGATAACACCCGCAGGCAATTTACTATCGTGCCAACATTGCATGATAAAAGCAGCCGTTAATGGCGTAAGTTCACTTGGCTTATAAATAACGGTATTACCGGCAAGTAGTGCCGGTACAATGTGGCCATTGCTTAAATGCGCTGGAAAATTAAAAGCGCCTAATACCACCACCACGCCATGTGGCTTGTAACGTAGTGCCGCTTGAACATGGTTTTCTGCAAAAGTATGGGTTTGGCAGCGTGCTTGATAGGCCTTAAGCGCAATGTCAATTTTATTAATCACCGCGCTAACTTCGGTATGGGCTTCCCAAAACGGTTTGCCCGTTTCAAGGGCGATGATATCAGCTAACTGTGTGCGTTTTAAGGTAACTTGTTCAGCGAAACGTTTGAGATAGCACGCACGCTCTTGCAGTTTGAGTGCCGACCATGCAAAGTGTGCCTTGGTTGCCGAAGCGATAGCCTGCTCAATCTCTTCAGCCTTCGCATGGGTGCCTTGCCAAATGACCTGGCCATTGGCCGGGTTAATAGACTCTAACATCCGGCCACTACCTTTATGTGGCTGGCCATCAAGATAATGAGAAAGAAGGTGAGGGTGGCTCGTCATATCATCACTCCTATAGCTAAAATAAATACTCATCAGTTAAATACCATTTAAGCGTAATTTATCACCCACTTTTACTTGTAAGGCGGCCGCAGTTTGGGCGGATATCTGGCAAGTATCCTCATGAATGTGTGCTTGACTTAATGTCGCGTAAAAATCACGCACACCAGTGTTACTGATAAGGTAGGAGGCTTTACCAGCAAGCTCAGATGGGTGAGCAGTAAGCGTATATAAACGGCTTTGTTCAATGGTACGAATTCGAGCGGTTTGAGCTTCAATGGTGGGGCCTGCATCAAAAATATCCACATAGTTATGATAAGCAAAACCTTCTTTAAGCAATAAATGCATGGCAGGCTTGGTGGCTTCATGCGGCATGCCAATGACCGCCTGGGCTTGGGCATCAAGTAATGGCACATAAAGCTTAGAAGCAGGCATTAAATCATGAATAAATTGTTTATCAGAATGCAGAGTCAAAGCGTCAGCGTCTTTAAATGACATTTTAAAAAAAGGCTGGTTAACATGCGTCCAAAAAGGCGAGCAACCTTGCTCATCTGAAACCCCTCTTAGTTCAGCGATGATTGTTTTGGCAAAGCGTTTAGGTTCATTGGCTATAAATAAAAAACGCGCTTTAGAAAGCAATAAACCATAATTATTTTTACGATATTCAGGCTTTAAAAAAAGCGTACAAAGTTCACTTGTACCCTGGTAATCATTGACCAAATTTAAGGCTTGATAACGATGATAAATGGCAAGGGGCGGGTGTGCTTGATGATGCGTTGTGACTTTATAAGAATAAAAAGGCGCTTTATACCCTATCGATGCCTCAATGGCTGAAACACCGACCAACGCTCTAGTGGCTGTATCTTCTAATACAAAAAAATAATATTCATTTTCAGGAGACTGGACGGTTTTATCGAAAGATGCACTAGCCCAAGCTAGACGACGTGCTAGAACTGCCTTGTCTTTGGGTAGGGTGGTCAAACCCACTCCACTATTTGTGCTAAGCTTAAAAATTTCGGCCAAATCAGCAGAACGTGCCGCGCGCAATAACATCATCGCTTGGACTCCTCTAAACCATGTTGCGCTAGATTTATTAAAAATTGCGCACTTAAATGAGCGCGTTCGGTCAGGCTATCAAGCAATATATACTCATCCACACTATGGATACGGCCACCCCGCACACCCAAAGTATCTAATACTGCAAGCCCTTGTGCAGCAAGATTGTTGCCATCACAACAACCACCGCTATCCTGCCAACCAAGGGTAAGATTTAACGTACGCGCTACTTGCTGTAAACGTTCAAAAAGTTTACAAGTATTAGGCGCAACTTGTTTAACCGGGCGACTAAATTCACCATGCAAGATAAGCTGGTAATCTTCTTTTTTAAGTTCAGTTAGTATGCGTTCTAACTGCTGCATGACCCAGCTGCCATCACTGGCATGGGTAATGCGTACATCAATCTTGGCCACTGCAGTATCAGGTACGACATTAAGTGCCTGTCCGCCGGCAATTTTACCAATATTTAACGTAACGCCCGGACGCATACCATTAAGTTGATGAATTTTTTCAATCGCACAAGCCAAATGGCAGATTGCATTGCGCCCTTCATCAAAAGCACGCCCGGCATGGGCGGCACGGCCTGACGCTTTGAGTGTGAATTTACCACTGCCTTTACGATTTTTAGCGAGCGTGCCGATATCATCCATGGCTGGCTCATACACTAAGCCGGCTAGATAGGGGTGCTTTAATTGCGTAAAAAATTGACTTGAGGCAAGCGAGCCAATTTCTTCATCAGCATTGATAAACACATCCCAACCTAAAAATTGTGCAAGAGGGGTTTGCTCAAAAGCTTTAAGGGCATATAGCATAACTATCAAGCCTCCTTTCATGTCCGCTACACCAGGTCCATTAAGTTTGTTGGCCGAAAGATAAGTCAGCGTTTGAAAAATATGTTGCACAGGGTAAACCGTATCCATATGGCCGGTAAGCAACACACGTGAGGTTAAATGAGGACGTTTGCGAAACCATAGCGCGTTGCCGATAGCTTGCAGGGTCATCTCACCTTGCATATTTATCGAAGTAATGGCGTCAAAAGGTATGACAGAGGTTTCATCTGCTATCGCGCCAAATGCTTTGGTAAGCTCAAGCTGCATCTGGTGTAAGCCATCTAAATGGTCAGTACCTGAATTAATGGCACACCATGTATGGAGTAAATCTTCCATGTCTTGGTGTTTGCAGTTATCTGAAAAAAAAGCAGCAACTTGGTCCATACGATTATCCCTGTCGAAAGATTAAACATTAGCTTAAAAAAATAGCACACGCAAGCCAGGTAACGCTGGGCTAACATCCCTTTCATGATTCTGCTAGCATGCTTTTTTATTTACATGGTGATGCAATGCATAATTGGCTAGAACACACACACAATGAGTGGCATAACATTCTAACCCAAGCTTTGGCTATGATGGATGAAATTTATTTAACCAACCTTACTAAAACCACGGATTGGTTGCCCGGTCTTGATGCTGTTTTTAAAGCATTTACTCAGCCGTTAAGTCATGTGCAGTATATTTTATTAGGCGAATCACCGTATCCGCGTGCCCAATCGGCCAATGGTTATGCCTTTTGGGATGCTAGCGTGGGTGACTTATGGTGTGAAACAGGGTTAAGCAAAGCCGTTAATCGTGCGACATCACTGCGCAATTTACTTAAAATGTTACTACACGCTCGCGGTGATTTGACTGCTTCATTTTCCCAAGATGCTATTGCGGATATTGATAAATCAGCACTTTGCCAAACAGGCACACAGTTATTTGAGCATTTTATTCAACAAGGATATTTATTATTAAATGCCTCGTTGGTTTATCGGCCCAAAGAAGTGTTGTTTCATGCCAAGCAATGGCGACCTTTTATTACAAGCGTACTTACTCAGCTTTTGCATCAAAAACCTGATATAACAATGATTTTATTAGGCAAGGTTGCGGCTAATATTCCAGTGGCTTTTGAGTTTGATTACATAAAAGCTGAGCATCCTTATAATTTAACATTCATCACAAACCCTGATATATTGGCTTTTTTCAAGCCACAAGATTTGCTTGCCGCACCATGAATGAATCCAATGTTGACCCTAAAGAACTTGCAAAATTTGCACCGCTAGCTAACGCCTGGTGGGATAAAGAAGGGCCGCTTCGCACACTACATCATATTAATCCCGCCAGAGTTGCTTTTGTTGAACAATACACATCACTTAAACAAAAGCGTTTGCTGGATGTGGGTTGCGGTGGTGGCATTTTATCTGAGGCTTTAGCCTATAAAGGCGCACAGGTCACAGGCATTGATTTAGAGCCACATGCCATTGATACGGCCAAAGCACATGCCCTTAACGCCCATCTTGCCATTGATTATCAATGCATTGACATTCAGGCATTAAATGCTGATTTGTTTGATGTCATTACCTGTATGGATATGTTAGAGCATGTGCCGCAGCCTGAGTTAATTATCAAAGAATGCGCGCGTCTACTTAAGCCTGGTGGTTATTTGTTGTTATCCACGTTAAATCGCACACTCAAAGCCTACATAGGCGCTATTTTACTAGCTGAATATGCTTTGCAATTATTGCCTAAGCAAACGCATGAGTATCAGAAATTTATTCAGCCAGCCGAACTTGCGCATGCCACAAGAGCCGCAGGGCTTGAGGTTATCGATATCCAAGGCTTAACCTATCAGCCATTACGCAAAAATGCTTGCCTAAGTAAAAATGTCAGCATTAATTATTTAATGGCATGTCAAAAGCCTAAATAACCAAATTTGACTATGCGTGCATATCATCTATTTCTTGTTGAAGGGTTAACCATTCCTCTTCAATTTGCACAACTTTATGGTTTAAATTTTGTTGGCGCGTCAATAACTTCGATAATTCTTCTTGCTTAGGCGCTTCATAAAGCGTGTTGTCAGCTAATAGTTGTTCTATTTCAGCCGTTAAAATATGAGCTTCTTCAAGTTCTTGCTCTAATTTTTTTAAGCGATTTTGTTTGATTTTACGCGTTTTATGGCAACTAACACTGTGGTGTTTAGCAGTTTTAATCGCAGGTTTATGGGTAAGCCAATGGGTATAGTCACTTAAGTCGCCGCTAAAAGGGGCAAGATGTCCATCAAATACCAGATAAAAATCATCCACGCTGCTTTCTAATAAATGCCTATCATGTGAGATAAGAATGAGTGCGCCTTCAAAGCTTTGTAATGCCAGCTCAATTGCCGCGCGCATGTCTAAGTCAAGGTGGTTAGTAGGCTCGTCAAGCAGCAAAAGGTTTGGTTGTTGAAACACCAGTTTGGCCAGGGCTAAGCGGGCTTTTTCGCCACCTGAAAAATGTGTGATAGGGTGGGTGGCAGCATCATTTCTAAAATTAAAGCCGCCCAGAAAGTCACGAATGCGTTGCTCAGTTGTATGAGGCGATAAAGCTTGAATGGTTTCTAATGGACTTAATTTATCATCAAGCTCTTCTAATTGATGCTGCGCATAATAACCAATTTTTAAATTAGCCGAATAGGTAAGGGTGCCTGAGAGCGGTTTCAGTTGGTTGATAAGTGTTTTGATAAAGGTCGATTTACCGGCACCATTTGGACCTAACAAAGCAATCCTATCACCCATATTCAATGAAAAATTAAGCTTTCTTAAAATAGGTTGAGCATAGCCGGCATTCACATCCTGGCAACTAATCAGTGGATTGGCTGCACTTGAAGTTTGATAAAATTCAAAAGAAAAATCTGAGTCAATTTGTGCTTTGGCTTGGATATCCATCTTTTCAATAAGCTTTAAACGGCTTTGGGCTTGCTTGGCTTTAGATGCTTTAGCACGAAAACGCGCCACAAAACTCATTAAATGTGTAATTTTTTGCTGCTGTTTTTCGTATTGTTGGTTTTGTAAAGCGAGTTGCTCTGCACGTATGCGTTCAAATTGACTGTAATGGCCTGAGTAAAGTGTGAGTTTTTGCTGATGAAGATGCAGGGTATGAGTGGTAAAAGCATCTAAAAAAGCGCGATCATGCGAGATAACCACACAACTTACCGCAGTTTGTTTAAGCCAACGTTCAAGCCAAAAGATGGCCTCCATATCAAGGTGATTGGTCGGCTCATCTAAAAGCATTAAATCAGCAGGTGCCATCAAACAGCGCCCCAAACTTAAGCGCATACGCCAACCGCCAGAAAAATCACGAACAGCTTTATCATGTTCGTGCGCTTGAAAACCGAGCCCAGATAAGATGCTGGCGGCTTTAGCTGGCTTACTATAACCTTGTGTTTGCGCTAACTGCTCATGACACCATAATATCGTGGCATCGTCATGGATATGTTCAGCCTGCTTAAGCTTTTCTTGTAAAGACCAATAATCTGTATCACCTGCCAAAACAAAATCAAGGGCGCGCTCTGAGCTATCTGGTAGGTTTTGAGCAAGCACGCTGATAGTTAATTGAGGATTGAGTGTGCATGTACCCTGCTCGAGCGGTAATTGATTAAGAATTAATTTAAATAAGCTGGTTTTGCCTGTACCATTGCGGCCAATTAAGCCTATTTTTTGTTTTTGATGAAGTGTAACTGACGTATCATCAAGCAATACCTTATGACCCTGGACAAGTACGACATTCGAAAGCTGTAGCATGACGGTGATTTATAAAAAAAGAGCCATGCTAGCATATCTATATTATGTATTTAATAAAAATTAGGTTTATGGATGTGTGATTGATGGTAAATAAATTTATGGTGTCATCTCCTATTGGTGTGGTGTTTCGGTTTGACACTACAAAGAATTACAGATGTTTAATTTATTCGCAACCACGGTATAATGTTGCTTAAATTAACGCTGATGTAAGTTATGAATGAATACCCAAGATTTTGATTTTGACCTGCCTGCTGAACTGATTGCCCAATATCCTTTAGAGGAAAGACGCGCTTCACGTCTTTTGTATTTTAATCGTCAAACTAAAAACCATGAGCATAGCTCAGTAGCCTCTATTGCCAATTATCTAAAACCTGGTGATTTATTGGTAATGAATGATAGCAAAGTTATCCCTGCGCGTTTTTTTGGTAAAAAAGAAACCGGTGGCCAGGTTGAGTTTTTGGTTGAACGCCTGCTGGATGCGCACACATTTTTAGCGCATATCAAAGCTTCAAAAGCATTAAAGCCCGGGATGAAAGTCATCATTAATGCTAAATGGCAGGTAGAAATCATAGCGAAACATGATGATTTATATCATTGCCGCGTGCCAGGCTATATCAGTGAATTAATGGACGAGGTAGGACATATGCCGCTGCCACCTTATATCACTCGCTGTGATAGCGCGTTTGACAAAACACGCTATCAAACGGTATATGCGCGATACGATGGCTCGGTTGCGGCTCCAACGGCGGGCTTGCATTTCGACCAAGCGCTTTTAACTCAATTAGAAGAAAAAGGGGTTGAACTGGGCTATGTGACCTTACATGTTGGCGCGGGTACATTTCGCCCAGTGCGTGTAGAAACGCTTGCAGAACATACCATGCATGCTGAACAGTTCACGGTAAGCCAAGCATTATGTACACAAATTCAAGCCACCAAAGCGCGTGGCGGGCGGGTAATTGCTGTAGGTACGACCAGTATGCGCAGTTTAGAAAGTGCCGCGCAAAACGGTGAACTTAAAGCCTGTACCAAAGAAACCCGTATTTTTATTTACCCTGGGTTTAAATTTCAAGTGTGCGATGGCCTGCTAACTAATTTTCATTTACCGCAATCAACCCTTATTATGTTAGTTGCCGCTTTTATCGGTCAAACACAAACCAAAGCGCTTTATCAAACGGCTATTGATGCTGGTTATCGTTTTTTTAGTTATGGTGATACCAGTTTGTTGTTATAAGGAAAATTCTGTGAATTCAAGCCAATATGTGCCACTTATAAGTAGCTCAAGCCTCGATATCTTAACGTTTAATGATTGGCAGACATTGGGTGTTGAGACCCTTGCTTATGCATTAAGTGATTTGCTCATGAAACCTGGTTTAGAGAATTTAAATTCACACCCACTGGCTGATTTTTTAGGTTGGTCGGGTCAGCTTACATTGTTCGTAGGATTAGAATTCGATGCATCAAGCATGCTGTATCAGCTTAAAAATACGTTTAATGGCCAAACCATTCGCTTATCCAAAGCCACTTTAATCGCACTAATTAATACGCTTAAACCAAATCAGGTAATATTAGCACCAACGCTCTATGATTTAGAGAGCATTGCCTTACAACTTACCCCAGATATTAGACAATTTACCCTTATAAAAAAACTTGATAATTCCGCGATAACGCTTTATCAAAGCATGCATCATGAACAATATGCTTGTGCTGAATTAACCTTAGATGACCTAAAAACATTGGACTTAAAATTTGATTATTTGATGTCATGTGACCCAATAAAGCAGGCTTCGTTAGGTTGTGCATATGGTCACACACTTGATGATTTAACCAATACTTGTTTTGAGCATATGCATAACTTACTTTTACAAGATTGCACGTGTGCTACATGCACACTTCATTTAACCCAAGCCTATTTTCATCATTTATATCTGCATACGCCTTTATTAGCCAAGCGCTATTTGGCGATACATAATGTTCATTGTTATCAAAAGCATTTAGCCTGTCGCTCATTTACCTCTTGTTAAAATATGGCTATGATGTGACGCTTGTTCTATCACTTAAACCGCATAAACTTTAAATTTTAAGGAGCCCTTGCATGAGTTTGTTTATCAGTGAAGCCATTGCGGCCACTTCGGCCACCCCTGCACAACATGAAAGCACCATGTCTTTGATGATGATTGTGGCTATTTTTGTATTATTTTATTTCATGTTAATTCGCCCGCAAAGTAAACGCGCTAAAGAGCAGAGGCAATTGGTTGAAAGCCTGAAAAAAGGTGATGAAATCATGACACAAAGTGGGTTTCTTGCCAAAGTTATTGAGCTTGATGAGCAATATCTTAAAGTCGCGTTAAATGATGACGTTCAAGTGTATGTGCAACGCAATGCCGTCACAACTATTCTACCCAAAGGTACCCTCAAATCACTTTAAATAAAGTGTCTAGTTTAGAGAAAAGGATTATGCAAAATACTTACCCACGTTGGAAAAACGGACTCTTGATATTTATCGTGTTGATAGCCGTTATTTATGCCATACCCAATTTATATACAGAATATCCGGCCATTGAAATTTCTTCGACCATCACCCCTCAAATGTCGGTTGAAAAACAAGTTGCTCAAGCTTTAAAAGATGCGCACATCGCTTATTACAATATTGCGCATCAGGGCCCCAAAACTGAGGTTCGCTTTAAATCAACCGACACACAATTGCTAGCGCAAGATGTATTAAAAAAAACGCTGGGTTCTGATTTTACTGTGGCGCTAAATTTAGCACCAGCAACGCCTAGGTGGTTGAGTAACATAGGTGCTCATCCCATGAAGCAGGGATTAGATTTGCGCGGAGGCGTTCATTTTCTTCTAGAAGTTGACGTTGATAATGTAATTAACAAACGCTATGAAGGCCTGATGAAAAATATCGGCCAAAATATGCGCAAATCGCATATACGTTATAGTGGTATGCGTTACTTAAAAAATCAGGGTATTATCGTATATCTGCGTGATAAATCTCAGATAGAACAAGCAGTGGCGTTGATTAAACAAGATACCCAAGCCATATCAATTAAAACTGATAAGGACAAATCGCGTTTAACTTTAGAATTTGATGTCGCAGAACTAACACGTATTAGCCAAACCACCATCGAACAAACTATGAGCATTTTACGTAACCGCGTTAATGAGCTAGGAGTTGGTGAGGCGGTTGTCCAACAGCAAGGTGCGACTCGCATTGCGGTTGACCTACCAGGCATTCAAGATGCCACACGAGCCCAACAAATTTTAGGTGGAACCGCGACTTTACAATTTTATTTAGTTGATCAAGCGCATGATGTGCAAACCGTAAAACAAACCGGTATGGTGCCTATGGGTAGTAAGTTATACACACTTGATGGCTATCCTATTTTGTTAAAACGCCAAATGGTTTTAAGTGGTAATGCCATTACCAGTGCTATATCAAGCTTTGATGAGCAATCAGCATCTCCTGCAGTACAAATTCAATTAGGTGGCGGTGGTGAAGCGCTTTTTACCAAGATAACGCGCAATAATATTGGTAAGCGTATGGCCATTGTGTATGTTGAAACCAAACATACAAGTCAAACCATTAATGGTCAATCTAAAAAAAATGTAACCCGTCAGGAGCGCGTGATAAGTGCACCTGTTATTCAAAGCGCTTTGGGTAATAATTTTCAAATAACTGGTCTTAAAGACCGCAAAGAAGCGGCAGATCTTGCCCTTCTTTTGCGTGCAGGTGCTTTACCTGCTGCGATTTATCCTGTTGAAGAGCGCACGGTTGGACCTTCTTTGGGTAAAGAAAATATTGAGCGTGGCTTAATTTCATTAGCCGTTGGCATGGGTTTGATTGTGGTTTTAATGCTGGTTTATTATCGCTTTTTTGGTTTGGTAGCCAATATCGCCTTATTGCTTAATTTAATTTTATTAAGTGCTGTTTTATCGCTTATTGGTACAACGTTAACCCTTCCAGGCATCGCCGGGTTTGTGTTAACTGTTGGCATGGCAGTAGATGCCAATGTGTTGATTTATGAGCGCATCAGAGAAGAGTTGCGCATTGGCATGAGCCCACAATCAGCAATTTTTGCAGGTTATGACCGAGCTTTCTCTACCATCATGGATGCCAACGTCACAACACTCATTGTGGGTATTGTGCTATTTGCCATAGGCACAGGACCCATACGTGGCTTTGCCATTATTTTGTCACTTGGGTTAATGACTTCTATGCTCACAAGCATTACCTACACACGTGCGATTGTTAACTGGTATTATGGTCGCAAAGCAGTTAAATCATTATCTATCGGTATTTAAGGCGAGGTTTAGATGGAATTTTTTAATCCTAATTCAACCATTGATTTTATGGGTGCGCGTCGCTGGACTGCACTTTTTTCTGTGGCAATTTTTATCATATCAGCGCTGGCATTACTCATTAACGGTTTACAATGGGGCCTTGATTTTACCGGTGGTACACAACTTGAACTTTCATTTCCACATGCAGCAAACCTAACTGATATTCGTCAACGTTTGCATGATGCAGGCTTTGAGGAAGCGCAAGTGATTAGTTATGGTAATTCTAAAGATGTGTTAATTAGTATTGCGCCAAAACTTGATGTTGAGCAGCATATATTGGTGAATAAAGTGATGCAAACGCTACCTCAGGCGCAAAAAAAGCGGGTTGATTTTGTAGGGCCGCAAGTAGGTAAAGAATTAGCTACCAAAGGCACACTGGCGGTGGTTGTATCATTGCTTGCGACCATGATTTACATTGCCATTCGTTTTGAATATCGCTTAGCAGTCAGTTCCGCTGTAGCACTTATTCACGACCCTGTGCTAATTTTAGGGGTCTTTGCGCTATTTAATATTGAATTTGACTTAAAAGCGCTTGCCGGTTTGCTTGCAGTGATTGGTTATTCACTTAATGACACCATTGTGGTCTTTGATAGAGTGCGCGAAAATTTTATTAAATTACGGCGCTCAAACCCGCTAGATATCATGAATGTTTCAATCAACCAAACGCTATCGCGTACCATCATGACGTCTGTTTTGACACTTTTCGTGGTGTTGTCATTGTTTATTTATGGTGGCGAAACCATTCGTGGTTTTTCACTGGCACTTATCATCGGGATTGTGATCGGGACGTATTCTTCTATTTATGTGGCAGGTGCGCTCGCGGTACAAATGGGACTTAGTAAAAAAGATTTCATGCCGGTTAAACGTGCTGAGCTAGACGATAGCCCTTAATTAAAAAGCGCTTGATTGAGCATAAGAGCTTTGCGTACTTTTATGCTTTTTCCAAAAAGTAATGCCTAATACCAGTAACACCAAAATAAAAGTAAGCACAGAGGGCGCCATGGCATGAAGCAAATGGTGCATCAAAAGCAATGATAATAAAGGACTCAATCCTGCTGAGAGACTTGCTGCGATGGAATAAAGTAAAGAGAGTACCGTACACCGTAGGGTCAAAGGAAACATTTCAGCTAGCATAACAGGCACTACGGCATAATAAGCACTCGCAGGAATCGCAATAATTGCTTGAACCAATAAAAGTTCGGTAAAACTGCCATAACTTAAGAGATAAAAAAAGATTGGTGATAAACATAAAAAACTTAAGCTTGATACGATTACCAAAGTTTCGCGACTAATCTTATCTGATAATTTACCAAACAAAGGAAAAAAAGCTAACAACACCACCAAAGAAAAAATAGTTGAGAGAATCAATTGATGGTCAGTTACTGTACCAGAGAGGTGTTTTTGAGTTAGAGCATATATGTAAAACTGAAAGGTAGTTGTAACACCTAAACTACTAACTAAAATAGCGTAAAAACAATCTTTTTTATTTTGATTTATATGAGTTAGAGACTGAAGAAGTAGTTGTTTAAGTGTTGGTTTAGATTTGTTAGCGTAATAAACAATGTATTCCATACTTTTAGGAATACGAAGACGTACATAAAGACCAATTGATGAGCCAACTAATGCCAAAATGAAGGGTAAACGCCAATAAATATGTTGATTAAGGGGATTTAATTCTGTTGCATAAGACACGAGTAGAGAAGTTAGTTCGGCAAGTAAAAGTCCTGCCATAGACCCAAAGGCTGCCCAACTACCAATATAACCTTTATGGGACATAGGCGCATTTTCAACTAAATACGCCGAAGAATTTAAATACTCAGCACCACATGAAAAGCTTTGAATAATTCTAAGTAATAATAAAATTATCATAGCATTATCGCCTATGAGCTGGTAAGAAGGAATTAAGCCTATCAATGTAGTTGATAAACCCATTCCAGTAATTGAAATAGCAAGAATTAAATTTCTACCACATTTATCAGAATAAAGTCCTAGGGTAATAGCCCCTAAGGGTCTAGATAAATAACCTAAAAAAAAAGTTGAAAAAATAAAAAGTAAACTTTTAACTGAGCTATCAATTAGAGATGAAGCAATATAAACAGAAAGCAAGCCGCAAAGAGACATATCAAATGCCTCAATAAAATTACCTAGACCACCTGCGATAAGTATCCGGGTTGTGTGCTTGAGCATTAAATTAATCTTTTAATATTTAAGCCTACGATACTGTTTTTACATGGTCAAAAAATAGAATACCATTTAAATGATCAACTTCATGCTGCACAATACGTGCTTCCAAACCTTCTGCTTGTTTAACCCATAATTTGCCATCAAGTGTATAACCTTGATATTCAATTTTATACGCACGAGGTACTTGAGCGCGCAGGTCACCGCAATTTAAACAACCCTCTAAACCTAATTCTTCTTGGGCTGATAATTTACGAAAAGAGGGGTTGATTAAAACCGTGTTGGCAATTGGATTTTCCACCGTTTTTACTGTGTAATTGGTGCCAAATACAATCAAGCGTTTATTGATGCCAATTTGAGGAGCGGCAACGCCAACAGCTTTGGTACGAGCCATGATATCAAGCAGGGTATCAGCAAGCTCGCTTACCCAGCTTTGCTCTATTTCGGCTAAATTAATTGCTTCAGCAATTTGTCGTAGTCGTGCGTCATCTTTT
>PKDH01000065.1 GCA_002863045.1 Legionella sp. | reverse complement strand
TAATAAGCGCGATGGTTTTGAGCGAATTACTCAAAGTAAGCGTTAAAAACACCATGTACATTGCCCAAATACTAGCGCTTTTAAGAAAATTGTTATCAGGATTCATTACAGTGATGGTTAAAATCTAAAGCCAAGCGTCCATTGGCAAAATGGTATACAGATGCATGAATAGCGTCAAGATTAAATTAAACGCATGTCTTTATTTTTAGCAAATGAATTGTTAGTATCACAAACTTTTCGTGTCAAATTTAATTGAATCATCAGCTTGGTAAAATTGTTTATTTTTAAGCTTTTACCACAAATATATCATGCCCTATTGCCCTAAAGTGGTGATGGTGATGCCAACTTATAACGAAGCGCTGACCATTACTCAAACCATTCATGCCATTTTTGCTGCCACAGCTGCACTTATTGACTACGATATTTATGTGCTGGTATTTGATAGTGCGTCAACCGATGCCACACCCGCGATTGTGCAAAACTTGCAAGCACGCTACCCCAAGCTCTTGCTTAAAACTGAAGCCTGCAAAACAGGGTTAGGTTCCGCTTATTGCCAAGCGATGCATTATGCTCTTGAAGCGTTACACGCTGATATTGTGGGTGAATTTGATGCTGATTTATCGCATCAGCCGCATTACATTGCCCCCATGCTCGACTTACTTAAAACGCATGATTGCGTGATAGGCAGTCGTTATGTTAAAGGTGGCGCAATTCCTGCCAGTTGGCCTTTAAAACGTAAAATGCTATCAATCATCGGTAATTATACGGCGCGTATGTTACTGCATCGCAAATACAAAGATTTAACCAGTGGGTTTCGTTTTACGCGTAAAACACTATTAAAAAAAGTATTACCCGCACGGTTTTTATCGGCAAATTATGCGTATAAATTGCATTTGATGTGGCTTTTACATCAAGCAAAAGCGTCTATTGGCGAATATCCCATTCAATTTGTTGACCGCACGGCTGGGTTTAGTAAATTACCCAAACATAGTATTTGGGATGCCCTATGGGTGATGCTTAGAATCCGCATCTGCGCTTTCAAACGTTATGGGTCTATGTGTATGGTGGGCTTAAGCGGGTTTGTTATTCAGGTTTTACTGTATAACAGCTTACGTTTTATTTTCTCACCCAAAGTTGCTTTAACTTATGCAGTGTTGGCAGCCATTATGCATAATTTTTGGTGGAATAACCAAGTCACTTTTAGATATGAAGCAACCCGTTTAAGCGTACTGCAACGCAGCACCATGTTTGTGCTTTATTCACTGCTGGCATTAATTTTACAAAGCAGCTGGTTAACACTAGGGCTTCATATCGTAGGCTCTGGCTGGTTACAAGAAAATGGCCTGTTATTTTTAGGTGTTTTATTGCTCTCAGGCTTTAACTATTTCATTTATTCTCGTTTGATTTGGGCAAAATAAAGCATGTCTTGGTATTTAATCATGCTTTATTTGATGTTCATGCTGCTGTTAGCACCTGGCAATTTGTTGTCATTAGATACTTATTATTATTGGGAATGGAGCCGCCACCTAGACTTATCTTATTATGATGGCCCACCTTTTATTGCTTATATGATAAAAGGCTTTCGGCTTATTTTTGGTGACACGCTTTTAGCGTTAAGTTTAGTTGGGGTGTTCACCGCATTAATTATGAGTGTATTGCTTTATCGAACCGCCCGCCTTTTTTTAACGCCAAAAACAAGTGTAACGGTGGTAGCTTTGTGGTTATGCTCGCCACTCACCACGCTTGATCTATTCAAACAAACCACCTATGACACGCCTTTATTACTTTTTTGGGCAAGCGCTTTATACGCCACAAGTTTGTATCTTAATCAATCCAAGCCGCGTTATTTGTATGCGCTAGGATTAAGTTTAGGGCTGTTGTTGTTGTCTAAATATACCGGTGTCATATTAGTGTTAGGCTTATGTTTATACACGTTTATCACGCCAAAGCGTGCCCTTTGGCGTGATAAACATTTTTTTGGCGCCATCACGATAGCCTTTTTATGCATCATGCCTGTGCTGATATGGAATCATATGCATCACTGGCAATCGGTTGTTTATCAACTGACCACTCATCGCCTCAGCCATACAGTGGCTTCTTTGCATAATTTTGCTTGGGTGTTGGTGAGCATGGTCATCCCGGCGTTAAATATCATGTTATGGTTTGGTCTATATCCTTTTTTTATGTCAAAGCATAAGCCTTATCTGCTGCTCTATCTGATGATAAGTATAACAACGCTTAGCTTTTGTTTAATTGCTGCGTTTAATAGCAGCATCCGTGTTTATTGGTTGACACCTTTTTTACTGACCGCTGCTTTACAAGCGGGTGCGTATGTGGAGCGATATACAACCTCGCAACGCTTTATCAAAGGCTTGTGTTGGGTTTATGCCCTGATAAGTTTAGGTATTATGCTCAATAATCAACAGTGGCTACAAATTACGACACCTAGAAAATTCATTGATGTTCAATTAATCAAACAATTTAATCAAATCATGCCTGATTTGCCTTATCCGGTGGTCACCTCCGGTTGGCTTGAGGCACGCATGCTGTTTTTTTTACGTCAAAAACCTGCTGTCTACACATTGGGTTGTGGGTCGCCTCAAAATCAATATTTAGCGTGGAGTGCCCCGTTAATGGCTGATATTGGCACTCATCGAGTGCGCGATATTATTTTTATCGACCCTTATGATAGAAAAATGTGTCTTAAACAGTATTTTAAGATATGCACCCAACTGCCAACACCGGTATACAGACATCACCAGCGTTTTTATCGTTTGTATGCTTATCATTGTTCTAACCCCATCTAAAACCTGTTAACAGACCTTAAGCTTGGCAGGCTTTTGATAACTCGCTAAGATGATGACTTTGACTCAAGGAATGATGCGATGATCAGGGATATCGTTAAAATTATGGCAAGCGTATTGATATGGGGCATAAGTTTGGGCGCATTCGCTTATGACCAACCAGTGGTTAATTTAGGCTATACCAGCTTTTTTGATGGCGCGCCGCCTGCAGGCCCGGGTCTTTACTTTCAAAATTACACGCAATTTTACGCGGCCAATCGTTTTAATGATGCGCGTGGCCAACCATTACCCTTGCCGCGCACCAAGCTTGATGTGCTAGCTGACATTGTGCAACTAATTTACTTATCACCATATCGTATTGGCCATGCCAATCTAGGTGTATCGGCATTATTACCCTGGCTTGTAAGTGCCAAAGTGGATGATGGGTTGAATCATCAAGTACTAAAAGCTCATTCTGGCGCAGGCGATTTATTCATTGGGCCGGCGTTGCAGTTTGACCCTATTTTGCGGGCGGATAAATCTCCTTTGTTTGTGCAGCGTATTGAAATTGATGCCATGATTCCGGTAGGGCGTTATCATCGCGCTTTTGCCATTAATCCGGGGAATCATTTTTGGTCCATTAATCCTTACTGGGCGTCTACCTTATGGTTTACACCAAAGTGGAGCATGGCGGTGCGCTTAAATTATCTGTGGAATGCTAAAAATACCACCGCTAATCGCTCATTCGGGCCGAGTATTACCTCAACCCAAGCCGGGCAAGCAATTTTTGGCAATCTGGCCACCGAATATGCACTTGATGAGCGTTTTCATATAGGAATTAACGGTTACTTTTTTAATCAATTTACCGATACTCGGGCGAACGGGCAACGTGTGCTTAATCGGCGTGAAGACGTTTGGGCGATAGGACCTGGGTTATTATTAAGTCTTACGAAAAATCAATTTTTATTTTTTAATTTATATGTTGAACATCATGCTAAAAATCGTCCACAAGGCACCAATGGTATTGTGCGGTATGTGTTGCATTTTAGCTAACAGGCAGGTATGTGGGCTACATTGAGGAGATCCCTCGCTGCGCTCGGGATGACGGAATGGTTTCGGGATCTTCTGCAAATTTCACCATCGTCGCGCTCAAAGATAGCCAATGTATTATCAATAAAGTTATAATAAGCGCATTTTTAAGTAATTTTGTTGGGTATCATGCGTTCCCGTGGTGTCGTTGTTTTTCTATGTTGGTGGATGGCGGGCTTTACTTACGCGCTTAACACCCCTGAAGTTAATCCTCATTTACCGCAGTTTATCATTGGCTATGGCTCACTTATGCAAGAACATTCCAAACGCCAAAGTGCTCAACAAGTAGGGCCTAATTATCCGGTGATGGTCAAACATTTTGAAAGGGCATGGTGTGTATGGGGCAAGCGTCGAGGTTTAAATACGACCTATTTAGGGGTCAGACCTAACAAAGCGCGGCAATTTAACGCTGTTTATTACCAAGTGGCCGCCAAAGATTTGCCAACCTATGACAAGCGTGAGCGTCATTATCAACGGGTGAACGTAGGCCTTCAAGATTTACAAGCACTAACCAAAAAGCCGTTGCCTGATGGCCAATATTGGCTTTATGTGGTGCGTAAAGCACGCCAGCCACCTCATCAAAACTATCCTATTTTACAATCGTATGTGGATATTTTTTTAGCTGGTTGTTTGGAGCTACAAGCACGTTTTCATTTACCACATTTTGCTCGGCAATGCATTACATCGACCAATAACTGGCATAATTCTTGGGTCAATGATAGAGCATGTAAAGCTGAACCTAGAATGGCATCTTTATATACTCAGCGGCGGGTTGATAAATTATTACAAACTTATTTACCTGTGTTGTTCAAACACATCAAACCTCTGAATAAAGCATGACACGCGCGCATCACACCCACGATTTAATCAAGCTATTTGCGCAATGCTTTGGTCAGTCACATCAAACCCAATTGGTTTGTGGTACAGATGAACCATTGTATTTGCCGGCTTGTGCCACCCAACCCTGGCACCAAATTATTTTTGCCCATGGTTATTTTAGCAGTGCGCTGCATGAGTGTGCGCATTGGTTTATTGCAGGTCACCAAAGGCGTTTACAAACCGATTATGGCTATTGGTATGTGCCAGAAGGGCGCAACCATCAAGAGCAGCGTTTATTTGAGCAAGTTGAAATCAAGCCACAAGCATTAGAATGGATTTTAGCCAAAGCCTGTGACTACCCCTTTCATTTTAGCTTGGACAATTTTAACGCCACGGATGATTCAGCTTATTTCAAAACACAGGTGTATGCGCAGGTGCAGCGTTATTGTACAGAAGGCCTGCCCGAACGTGCGCAATTATTTAGGCAAGCGTTATGTCAATTTTATCAAACTGAACAGGTGCTAAAAAAGAATGCTTTTCTAGCACCTGTATAAGGGTTTACTTAGGCAGGCTTTAAGGCAAACAAACGTTGTATTCGTTTATTTTCCGCTAAGCGTTGTTGTAATTTGGTAAAAGCAATGGGAAAGGCACCATTGGCAGTGACATTCGCTGCTGTGCCAAACGGGTCACAGATTAAATATACCGCGGTGATAAGCCCGACCATGTCGCTATTAAAGCCTAGATGCGCTTCTAAAATCGGTGCAACCACAATAATCACGCCCCCTGGTACGGCAGCCACTGCATATTTGGCAAGCGCGGTATAAAAAGCAAACACAGCAAATGCAAGTGGGCTTGGCATCGGCAAGCCAAAAGTAATAAGGGTCGCAAGGCTTAAAATAGGGATGCCAATGGCGCTGCCAATGGTATGTATGTTGATAATAGCTGGTACCAGCATGCGTGCCTGAGTTTCATCAGCTAAATTACGTTCAGTTGAATTTAATAATACTGGCATGGCGGCGGCACTGGAGATGGTACTAAAACCTGTGAGTGTGGCAGGCAACACATTTTTAATGTAAGTCAAACCTTTCTTCGAAAAGCCGCCTAAAGCCGTATACCAAAACGCTAAATAGCTCCATTGCGCCACAATCACTAACACTAAAATTGGACCATAAAGCGTTAATGCCATTTTTAACACTTGGTCATATTCAAGCTTAAAGACAAACCCTAGGATAAAAATGGGTAACAGCGGGATGAAAATGTGTTTTAAAAAAGCATTGGCCAGCATGTTGAGTTGATAACTTGCTTTTTTAGCCAAAGGATGGGGTTTTAGGGAGAAAAAAATACCAGCAAAAAAGCCACACAAAAGAGCGGTATCATTCGAGATAAGCTTGGTCAAATGAAAATGCCAGTAAGGTAAAAGCTCGGGGCCGCTATGCATGGCTTTGGGGCTAAATTGCAAGAAGTTTAGACCCAATTTACCCACGCTATAGCCATACATTAAGGCGGTAAAGTTGGATAAAAAGATGCAGCTTACCAATAAAAACACAAAAAATACCGCGCCTTTTTGTAAATTCGCCAAGCAATAAAAGACAAAACTAAAAATAATAAAAGGCAGTAACCATTCAAGAATGCTTTTCATGCTTAAACTTAAAGCATAGCTTATTGATTTAACGCTAACAGGCACATGGTTGCCTGCCATAAGGGGTACCAGTAAGATCACCAATAAGCATAGTGGCAGTTTGACTTTTTTAATGAATTCATAAGACATAGTCATCCTTAAAAATTAAATAGATAAACCCTTAAATTGGGTATTTATTAAGCATACTCATGCTAAGAGGCTCTAGTGTACTGATTTTCAAGGGTTAAAGGAAAGAAAATATCGCGAAATAAAAAAGGAGTAATTGAAGCATAAGCAGCCTTGATGACCTATGGCTGCGTATGCTTTTGAAAATTAATTAATTTTGCGGCCTATCCTCGAATATTAAAGAGGTGCTTTCATCTAACTTTTCAGTAGATTTTGAGGTAAAAAAGGCATCTTTGACTTTACTAGCAGCCACGACCACAATTGGTAATGCCATATAAGCCGCCCCAATCGCCACCGTGGCAATGCCTATGGGTAACAAGGGTAAAGTCATGACAATGGCTGGCAGCGTAATTGCCGCGCCAAAACTCACAGCAAGTGCCAATGCTCCTGCTGCTATCAATGTAAGCCCTATTGCTTCAACTGCTATGATGCTTGCTAATTCTAATAACGATACTGATTTTTTTGGTAAATATTTAGCTAATTTTGGGAAATATTTAGCTAATTCACGCATATAAGTATCACGAGTTACGGTTTCTCCCTCTCTAAATTTACATTCATGTGTATCAGCACGAATGGCGGTCATACCCGCAGCTGTCAATAAATCAATCACCCCTTTGCTATCATCAAGCATGACCACGTCTTTTAAATTGATGACAGTGCATGGATTATTTTCTTGACATTTAATATCTTCAATACCCAAGTCTCTTAATTCTTGCGTTATTTCAGGAACATAACCTAGCTGTTCCAGTGCTAAAATACACTGAAATAGTTTATTACGACCATCTCCATGTAAATCACGTTTTGCTAACCAATTTTTTAGATTAATAGTGATGAGATTTTCTTTACAGCGTTTATTTTCGTCTTCATCATTATCTTTGAATTTAATTTTAAATGTTGTATCTTCGTTGAATGTCATTGTAACTTTACAATTGTTACCTTCATGATCACGACGTTCATAAGTAAGTGTATTATTTGCCTCATCCAGCTCACCGAACAATAAGGCCCCTAAGATCATCTGATGTTTGTTTTCCTCAGAGACATTTTCAAATACTTTAGACTGAAATTTTAAAGAATCTTCGACTAAAGCATTTAAAGTACTATCATTACCACTACCTAACCGGGGATAAGCCGGTTTATTTTCGCCATATTTAAGTTTTTTTACAGCATCATCCGCGCTCAGAGCACTAGCCCCAGTTGAGACAATTCCCCAGGGATGATGCGCTATAACTTCAGTTAAATAAGGCCGCATAAAATCAGGATTGATAAGATTATTCTGTCCATCAAATAAAGTACTGTCACGGTCGAATAAGAATATTTTTGGCATTGTTGGCTCACATAATTAGTAAATTAAAACAAATTTAATTGTATAGAAAAATTATTAAGGTTTTATTAAGAAATTGATTTATTTTTAAACAGAAATTAAATCTCGGATAATAGTAATTTACTCATTACCTACGTTTTGCGACTTGTTCGCGGAATTCAATATTTGTACCTAACTGAAATGTTTTATGGATTCCGCGAACAAGTCGCGGAACGTAGGGAGGGTGAGCTTTCACGCGGAACGTAGGGAGGGTGGACTCTTACACGGAATGTAGATTAAGTCGCCGAACATAGAGTAAGTCGTAAAATATCCGTGTAAGAGTTCTTGGTTAAATAATTTACTCAATATCACTTTCAATAAAACTACGTAGTTTTTCAGACCGTGAGGGGTGGCGTAATTTACGCAATGCTTTGGCTTCGATTTGGCGAATACGCTCACGAGTTACATCAAATTGTTTGCCGACTTCCTCAAGTGTGTGGTCGGTGTTCATCTCGATACCAAAGCGCATGCGCAGTACTTTGGCCTCGCGTGGTGTCAGGGTTGAGAGGATTTCAAGCGTGGCTTCGCGCAGGCCTTCAGCAGTGGCTGAATCAATGGGCGATTCAATGTTGTTATCTTCGATGAAATCACCCAAATGTGAATCATCATCATCGCCCACAGGGGTTTCCATGGAAATGGGTTCTTTGGCAATTTTTAAAACTTTACGAATTTTTTCTTCACTTAAGTCCATTTCAACGGCCAACTCTTCAGGTGTGGCCTCAAAGCCTGTGGCTTGTAATTTTTGGCGAGATAAGCGATTGAGCTTGTTGATGGTTTCAATCATGTGTACCGGGATGCGAATGGTGCGCGCTTGGTCAGCAATGGAGCGTGTAATGGCTTGGCGAATCCACCAAGTGGCATAGGTTGAAAATTTATAGCCGCGTCGATATTCAAATTTATCCACCGCTTTCATAAGACCAATGTTGCCTTCTTGAATTAAATCTAAAAATTGCAAACCGCGATTGGTGTATTTTTTCGCAATAGAGATAACCAAACGTAAATTGGCTTCAACCATTTCTTTTTTGGCACGGCGTGCTTTGGCCTCACCAATGGACATCTGTTTGTTGATGTCCTTGATTTCGCTAATGGTTAAGCCATGTTCTTCTTCAAAATTTAACAGTTTTGTTTGTAATTGTTTGATGTCATCGCTGTATTCTTGTAACCGCGCACTGTCAATTTTCTTACCAAATTCCTGGCTAAGAGAAGTCGTCCAGGCCAGGTTAGTTTCTTGATTGGGAAAGGTTTGAATGAAAATTTTGCGTGGAATACGCGCTTTTTCAATGCATAAACGCATGATAGAGCGTTCAAACTCACGGATATGGTTGCGTAACTGGCGAAAATAACGGGTTAACTTATCCACCGCGCGTGAGGAAAGCTTAAGTTTTAAAAAGGTTTCTGACATCGCTTTAATAAGTGCAAGCGTGTCAGGATGTTTACGGCCTTTGTCAATAAGGCATGCTTGTGCTTTATTATAATGTTCGATTAATTCATCAAAGTATTCTTTGGCTATCTCAGGATTTGGTCCATCTTCACTGATATTGGCGTTGTCAGTACCATCGTCATCATCACCATTGTTGGGCTCATCTTCAGCGCTGTTGTTAAGCTCATCGGTTGTTTTATCGTTGTTCGGATCATCATCAAGCATTGAGCCGATATTAGAAGGTGCGACCTCAGCATCATCATCAGCAAAACCACTAATGATATCGCTTAAGCGCATTTCTTCGGCTAAAAAACGATGATAATCGTTTAATAAAATTTGGATGGCTTCAGGATATTGACCCAAAGATTCTAAAACTTGACGAATGCCTTCTTCAATGCGCTTGGCAATTTTAATTTCACCTTCACGCGTTAATAACTCAACCGTACCCATTTCACGCATGTATAAGCGCACGGGGTCGGTGGTACGGCCATCTTTATCAACCGATGCTAAAACCGTAGCCGCTTCCTCAATATCTTCGGGTGCTTCTTCGGTGGTGCCTAACAAGGCCAGTTCATCGTCGCTAGGCGGTAGCTCAAATACTTTGATATTCATGCCTTCAAGCATGCCAATTATCATATCAAAGTGTTCTGTATCAACAATATTAGGCAATAAATCGTTGATTTGGGCATAGGTTAGATAGTTTTGTTCTTTGCCTAAACTAATAACTTTGGTAATTTGTGAGCGCTGTTGTTCTTGTTCATTCATGATTATGGGCACTTAAAAAATGAGTGTAAATGAAAGGACGAAAAAGGCCTCAATTATACACGTGAGTTAACGAACATGCTAGTTAAAGCTGTATCAATTTTTACCAGTTTCAATGTAAGAGTTTTTGTTTTAATAAAGTTTGTAACTGTACACGTTCGGCATCCGATAAACCCGTGGTACGCGATTGATGGATTAAATGATTAATGGTCGTTTCCAGTTGTTGTTTATGCAAAAATTTTAATAAGTCAGTAAATTCCTGAGCCAAGGCTTCATTCGGTACGCCATGTTCCCAAACTGCTAGTTGTTTAACTTGCTCAAATGAGGCGCTATCACGACAAAGCTCTATCAGATTTGCTGTGGTCGCTTGAGAGTTTTGGGCAATATAGCGCATAAGTGTGTGCAGTAACTGCGGTTTAGAATGGTTTAAAAAAAACTCGCAGGCTTCAAGATTTGCCGTTTGATAAAGTGTTGGATGCTGCAAAAGTAGGGCAATTGCTAAACGCATGGGTGAGCGCTTGATTGGTTTAAATTTAGGTGGTGGCGTATCATCGGTGGTATTGTCGGTTAGAAAAAGCGTTAAACGGTCAGTATCTAGGTGCGTGATTTTGGCCAATTCAGCAAGCAATAATTGTTGATAAGCACATTCAGGTAAAAGTTGCCAATAGGGCTTAAGCGCGGCAATAAATTGACTCTTTTGAGCAATGCTTGTAATTTTTTTCTCACCCAATAACGTGCTTATTAAGTATTGATGCAAGGGTATGGCATCATGAAGTTTTTGGAGAAAAGCAGGTTTTTGGTATTGATGAATATAACTATCTGGGTCATGTCCGTCAGGTAAAAACACAAAACGCACGTCAAGGTTTTGATTTAATAATGGCAGCGTTGTTTCAAGTGCGCGCCAGGCTGCTTGGCGCCCGGCTTTATCACCATCAAAACAAAAATACAAAGTTTGGGTGTATTTACTTAAAATTTGCAAATGAGTGGATGAAGTGGCAGTACCAAGTGTGGCGACCGCGTTGAATACCTCATGCTGAGCCAGAGCAATCACATCCAAGTAACCTTCCACAATAATGATACTTTCCCAGTCATGCGATATTTCTAATAGATGATAGAGCCCATAAAGTTCACGATTTTTATGAAATAGACTGGTTTCAGGGGAATTTAGATATTTGGGCTGCTGGCTCTCATCTAGCGCGCGGCTGCCAAAACCGATGATACGCCCCTGACGATTGTGAATAGGAAATGTTAGGCGATGGCGATATCTATCATAAGTTTGATGGTTTGATTCTTTGACAATCAAGCAGCCGCTATCAATCAATGCTTGTTTGGCTTCGGGAAATTGTTTGAGCAGCGTATGCCAGCCATCGGGTGCGTAACCTAGCGCAAACCTTTTGGCCATCTCGCCTGTGACCAGACGTTTTTTAAGATAGGCAATAGCAGGCGCACACGTTTTTAATTGTTGTTGATAAAAGCGATTAACCGCTAAAAGCGTGTCAGATAAATGCGTGGTATCAGGTAAGTTTGTGGGGGCGGCTTCAAGGGGTAAATCTAAGCCTGCTTTTTGCGCCAGCATTTTAACCGCTTCGATAAAGGTGTAATTAAGATAATGCATGGCAAAGCTAATGGCATTACCGCTCGCACTACAACCAAAGCAATGATAATACTGTTTATGAGCGACGACATTAAAAGAGGGCGTTTTTTCATCATGAAACGGACAGCAAGCTGTATAATTTTGCCCACGTTTTTTTAAAGGAACATGGGCATCAATTAAATCAACCAAATCAGTTTGATTTAAAACATTATCAATAAATGAAGCAGGGATTAAACCACGTTGTTGACTTGTCTGAGACATAATTTAAGCCAACACCGTCATACAATAAGCTCGCGTCTTAAATCAAGCGTTGCTTGATCATTTGGCTCACTTTGGCCATATCAGTGCGGCCTTGTAATTGAGGCTTAAGATACGTCATGACCTGCCCCATATCTTTCATGGCAGTCGGTTTAACGTGTGCGATGGCTTCATCCAGATAACGCTCAACCTCAGCGGCAGTTAAGGGAGTTGGTAGGTAACAGGTGATGATACCAAGCTCAAATTCTTCTTGTTTAACTAGATCATCACGGCTAGCGGCTTTGAATTGTTCAATGGATTCTTTGCGCTGCTTGGCAAGTTTATCAAGAATGGTTAGAAGGCGCGTATCATCTACCACAATACGCTCATCAATTTCAACTTGTTTAATGGCCGCGGTGATAAGCCTAAGCGTGCTTAGTGTTTGGGTATCTCTGGCACGCATAGCATTTTTTAAATCAGTATCAATACGTTCTTTAAGGGTGGTCATGTTAATTATTTGCGACGGCGTTTAACATTACGACGAGCAGAGATGTCACGTGACATTTTTTTCAAATGACGTTTAACTGCAGCTGCTTGCTTGCGTTTGCGCTCAGCAGTTGGTTTTTCGTAGAATTCACGACGTCTTAGTTCTGTTAAAATGCCTGCTTTTTCACAAGAGCGTTTAAATTTTCGTAGCGCATACTCAGGGTTTTCACCTTCTTTGACGCGAATGGTCGGCATTAAGTTAATCCTCTTTATTAAATTAGTTAAGCTTGGGTAAGTTGGCAATTTTAGTGTCAGTTTTACTTATCGTCAAGTTTATTATAGCGATTAAACGTTTCTTTTTGCCTAAAAATAAAACAAAATAACAAAATTTAGATGTAAGATTGTGATTGACGTATACTGCGATTTTTAATGCAAGGGGATAGAGATGCGAGTTTTAGGCATTGAGTCATCATGTGATGAAACAGGTATTGGAATTTATGACACCGAAAAAGGGTTGATTGGGCATAGCCTATACTCACAGGTTGCCCAACATCGTCAATTTGGTGGGGTGGTGCCAGAACTGGCCTCACGCGACCATATACAACAACTTGTGGCATTAACCGATGCGTGTTTAGAACAAGCAAAAACCTCCAAAAAAGCCTTAGATGGCATTGCCTATACCGCCGGGCCTGGATTAATTGGAGCGTTATTAACTGGGGCATGTTTTGCCAAAAGTTTAGCCTATGGTTTAGCCATTCCGGCCATTGCCGTGCATCACTTAGAAGCGCATATTCTGGCCGCGCAACTCGATAATAAAGCGCTTGAATTTCCTTTTTTGGTATTACTGGTCTCAGGCGGACATACTCAATTACTTTATGCTAAAGCCTTGGGTGACTATGAATTATTGGGCGAGTCAGTGGATGATGCGGTAGGAGAGGCTTTTGACAAAACGGCGAAGCTTATGGGCATGCCTTATCCTGGTGGCCCGGTTTTAGCGCAACTGGCCGATGCTTATCAAGACGAAGACTCTTTAACGCCTTTTCCGCGTCCTATGACCAACAGGCCCGGCCTTGATTTTAGTTTTAGTGGTTTAAAAACCCATGCGCTTTTAGCCTGGCAAAATTCTTTAAAAAATGATAAAGCCAAAGCGATGATTGCCAATGCTTTTCAACAAGCGGTGGTCGATACTCTGACCATAAAATGTCAACGTGCACTTAACCAAACGCACAGCCAAACACTGGTGGTGGCCGGTGGTGTTGGCGCTAATCGCGCCTTGCGCGCAGCACTCACAAAGGTTATGCAACAGCGTGGTGGCCATATTTTTTTTCCAAGACCTGAGTTTTGTACCGACAATGGCGCAATGATTGCCTACACAGGGTGCCTGCATTTATTACAAAAGCAGCAAGATAGCCATTGGGGCATTGAAGTTCAGGCACGTTGGCCTATGTAGTTGAGTGATTTTTAATGGTTAAATCTTGGGCGAAAGTCAGGGTGCGATAAGGGTAGGGAATTTCAATACCTTGCTCATCAAGCGCGCATTTGACTGCGCTTAATACCGCATCTTTGCTTTGATAATAATCAAGTGGCTTAGAGCCTGCCCACCAACGGATTTGTATATTAATCGATGAATCAGCCAGCGCCTGGGTGTAGACTTCCACGGGGTATTCAGAGGAGACATCTTCAAGCTTGGTGACGGTTTCTTTTAATAACTGTTTGCATTGCGCCAGATTAGTACCATACCCCACACTTACTACTACCTCATAACGATGTAATGGCTGATTGGTTTGAATGCGTACAGGATTTTTAAATAAATGCGCGTTAGGTACTAAGACCAGCTCATGGTCTGTACGCCTGATGTAGCTATCGCGAATGGTGATTTTTTCAATCTGGCCTTGTACACCATTACAATCAATAAAATCGCCAATACGCATAGGCGCGCGCAACATGATTAAAATGCCAGCTAAAAAATTCTCAAAAATATCGCGAAAAGCAAAACCCACGGCCACCGAACCAAGGCCCAGAGCTGTAAGCATTTTGGCTGGGGTTAAGCTTGGAAAGATAATGGTGGCGGCAACAATAACGCCTAATGTCCAGATTGCGATTTTAAATAATGTTTTAAATAATGATTTAAGTGCAGTGCGAATCGGGCTGTAGGCCAGCGTCTTTTCGACAAAATTGGCCACTAATTTAGTCATAAGCCAGGTGATAACCAGCACCAAAAGCCCAATACCAAGCAGCGGCAAAGATTGAATCAAACCTATCCACATCAGATGTAGCTTGGCAAGCAATGGTGAGAAAAAGGTCATATTGGCTCCAAGATTGGGATGTATTGCTGGTGATTACGGTTTTTTAGCAGACTCAGAAGGTTCATGTGCATCAGGCGTTTTAACTGCTGGTTCTTCATGAATAGGAATAACAGGTTCAGGAATGACTGTTTGGTCAGGCACATCAGGATTAGATGTGTGATTGGTTGGTGAGGCTTTCGCAGGTGGGGTGGTTTCGCTATTGAGCATACTTTCCGTGATATCACTTAATTGGCGCCGTCTAAATTTTATTTTAGGTTCCTCTTTTTCAATCAAACGGTTAATGTTGGCCCGATGTTTATGGATGATAAAACCTGCCATGATTAATAAGGGTAAAAAAGCATCGGCTCCTTTAAAAGAAATAATGGCTAAAAACGGTACGAATAATACGGTGACGATAGAAGCCAAAGATGCATATCGGGTGAAGTTAGCCACCATCAACCAAATGGCGAGTGCGACAATGCCTAACATAAAATGTAGGCCAAGTATGGCGCCCAACGCTGTGGCGACACCTTTACCGCCCTTATAACCAAAAAATATCGGGTACATGTGGCCTAGAACAGCGGCTAAACATACGCTACTTAAGGTAAAAGCATTTGCATCAAATGCTTGAGCGAGTAATACCGGTAACAGTCCTTTGAGCATGTCAGCCACTAAGACAAAAGCGGCGTACTTTTTACCCGCTAGCCGTAATACGTTGGTCGCACCTGGATTAGCAGAGCCTTCTACTTGAGGGTCAGGCAGATTAAACAAGCGACTGATGATAATGGCTGAGCATATAGAACCTGCTAGATAACCTATTAAAACTAAAAATACAAAAAAAATGGTTGCAACCATGACTAACTCTCCTTGAATGATGCCGTTTATTATTATTTAGCTTAAAATTTTAATTCTTTAATCAATCACTTAAAAATAAAGCTTGTAAATCATTAGTATAGCGTCTTCCATGTGAAGTTACCTGCCAATGTGTATCGCTTAAATCAATAAAATGTTGGGCCGCTGCAACCTCTAGTTTAGGCTTAAGTTCGCTAAAAGGCAGTTTGGTGCGTTCATTGAATAATTGATGAGCAATCGGCTGATTTAACCGTGTGGCATTTAACATAAATTCAAATACTTTATCAGCGGTACTTAACTTGGTGTGATAGGGTAAGAGAGTGGTTGCATTAAGATAACTTTGCGGCTGTTTAGGTTTGCGTGTGCGATATATTTCAGTTTGAGTTGAAAGCTTGCCATGCGCGCCCGCACCAATGCCAAAATAATCCCCAAAAAGCCAGTAGTTTACGTTATGAACAGCAGCTTTTTGAGGTTTGGCAAAAGCGGAAATTTCATAGCGGTTTAAGTTATGCGCTTCTAATAATGCTAAGCCGCTAGTTTCTAGCATTTCGAGCTGATGCTCTTCAGGAAGCTTGGGTGTTTTTTTATAAAAAAGCGTATTTGGTTCAATGGTCAATTGATACCAAGATAAATGTTCTGGATCATAGGATAAAGCTTGCTCCAAATCAGCAAGGCCTTGAGCCATGGTTTGTTCAGGTAAACCATGCATGATGTCTAAATTAATATTGTCAAAGCCGGCCTTACGTGCGGTTGCGATGGCGCGATGCGCTTGTTTATCGTCATGGATACGTCCTAAACGTTTAAGTGCTTTAATATCAAAGCTTTGAATGCCTAATGATAAGCGATTAATACCTAATTGACGATAATCGTTAAAACGCGTTTGCTCTACCGTACCTGGGTTGGCTTCAAGCGTGATTTCAATATCATGGGCAAAAGATAGCGCCTGCTTTAAGCCGGCAAATAGCTGCACATAAGCTTCAGCTGAAAACAAGCTGGGCGTGCCACCGCCAATAAAAATACTTTGAATAGGCAGGTGGGTGGGAAAGCTCGCTAAGTCAGCATTAAAATCGGCAATTAAGCGCTCTATATAAGCTTTTTCGGGTAAATCACCGTTTTTTTGATGGGAATTAAAATCACAATAAGGACATTTCTTAATACACCATGGAATATGAATATACAGCGCAGTCATAAGAGTTGGCAAATTTAAGCTGGTTTGTTCGAAGGTGGGATAGTATCATAAGTGATATTAGCAACCTAGGTTATCAATAAGCTTACAATTTAGGGTCATCATTTTATATGCGTCAAAAACCCCGCTGCTTACAAACCAAAACCATCGCTTCCTCGCGTTTATTTCGCATAGAGCAACTGGATTTAGAATTTACTAATGGTCAGAAACGTTGTTATGAACGCATCAACAGCCAACATCATGGTGCGGTTTTGGTGGTGGCAGTAGATAAAAACTATTTTTATCTGATTCGCGAATATGCTGCAGGCACAAATCAATACGAGTTGGCGTTTCCCAAAGGCGCGATTGACCAAAATGAGGCCATTCTAGATGCTGCTAACCGTGAGCTGCGTGAAGAAATAGGCTTTAGTGCGGAAAAACTAACCTGGCTGCGTTCTATGAGCCTCTCACCAGGTTATTTTAGTGCCAAAATTGAACTGGTAGTCGCCCAAGGATTAACGTATGCACCTCTGGCTGGTGATGAGCCTGAAACCATTGAAGTGGTGCGCTGGCCTGTGGGTGATATCGAAAACTTATTGCATCAAACTGATTTTAGTGAAGCGCGCAGTATCGCTGCGCTTTTTTTAGTAAAACAATGGTTAGAAGGAAAACATAATGAATCATCAACGAGTTAAAGTAGCGCTAACCGGTGCGGCCGGTCAGATTGGGTACGCTTTATTGTTTCGCATTGCTTCAGGACAAATGTTTGGACCCAACACGGAAGTTGAATTGCAATTATTAGAGTTAGAGCAAGCCCTACCGGCGTTGCATGGTGTGGCCATGGAGCTTGATGACTGTGCGTTTCCCTTACTTAAAAAAATTACCTGTACGGCTGATTTAAATCACGCCATGCATGATGTTAATTGGGCGCTTTTAGTGGGTTCGGTACCACGAAAACAAGGCATGGAGCGCGCTGATTTATTGCAAGTTAACGGTGGTATTTTTACCAAACAAGGTCGGGCAATTAACGATAATGCCGCTGATGATGTCAAAGTTTTTGTGGTGGGTAACCCTTGCAATACCAACTGCTTGATTGCCATGCATCATGCCCCTGATGTACCCAATGAGCGGTTTTTTGCCATGACCATGCTGGATGAATTGCGCGCACGCACGCAATTGGCTAAAAAAGCAGGAGTTGATATTACCGATATCACACAAATGACTATCTGGGGTAATCATTCTGCTACCCAGTATCCTGATTTTTATCATGCCAAGATTAACCAGCAATCAGCCGCCAGTGTGATTAATGATGAAGCGTGGCTCAAAGATACGTTTGTAAGCACGGTACAACAACGTGGTGCAGCGATTTTAAAAGCACGGGGTGCTTCTTCGGCGGCATCAGCGGCTAATGCCATTATTAGTGGTGTGGCAAATTTAACGACTGACACCGCCAAAGATGAATCTTATTCAATGGCATGCGCTTCACAAGGTGAATATGGTGTGGATGAAAATTTAATTTTCTCTTTTCCTTGCCAAACCAAAAATGGCCAAATTGAAGTGGTTCAGCACATCGAGTTTAACGAATACGGTCAAGAAAAATTTAACCTAACCTTAAATGAATTACGCCAAGAGCGTGACATGGTTCAAGAGCTAGGCTTATTAAAATAAACGATGGTTAAACCGTGGCTAATTTGGCAAGCGAGCTTGCTGAATTAGCCATTTAATTTGACGTAATTATCAGCTAAATCAATCATTTCGACACTAATAGTCGCATGTTTAACAGCTAATTTTTTGATTGTTTCATCGAGCAAACGAAGAATCTGTTGGGTGATGGTTTGTTTTAACGCTGCTGCTCTGCCTGGCATGATTTTGATGGTTAAGTGCAAATGTGTATAGGAGGCACATTGACTGCCGGCATAAGTTTGGTCAAACACGATGACACGACTTTTGCAGTTAGTAATTTGAGTTGGTAATTGTTCGGCTAATAACTCATGGAATATGCGAAAAAGTGCCTTAAAATCAATGTGGGCATGGATATCTTGACTGCATTCTAAAATCAGATGAGGCATATAAAACCATTATATTAAGTTCGAGAAATGGCATAGTATGCCTGATATCATACAAATGAAAAGATTAGCGTTTATTAGCAAGTTTTTTTAGGCAGTTCAGATAACAAATTAGCTTCAAAAAACGCTTGTGCTGTGTAAATATGTTCAACTTGCAATTGTTGGGCTTTTTGAATATCAGGCTCAAATTGGCTGACCACTGTGACTGAATCATCAATAGTATCTACCAAGGTTTCTAACAAACCCATGGTTGAAGAAAGCTCAGCTTTAAAAAGACCATAGCGATACGATAAACATAAAAATACATTAGGCAATATCTCAACAGGTTGTTGGTTATGTTTAATTTCTAGGTCGGGATGTGTTTTAAATTTCAATTCCGGGTTGGCTATTTTAGCCCAACAAGCATTGATTGCTTGCATGTTTAGCTCATTGGTATTTGAAATTAAGTACACAGTTTCAAATTGAGCTTGTTCGACTAAATAGGTAAGGCGAGGTATATAATCAGTTGGAATGCTAATGCTGGCATTCCATGCTTTTGTTAATAATTTATGCTTTGTATCGCGTGGCAAATCATCCATAAAAGGAAAAATAGTGGCAAGATTGTCTAAAAATTTGTCTGAGTCGATGCGTCCTAATTTGTATGGTTCTATCAACGTTTTATAGTGCAGCTGATATTGCCTCATGACCCATAAATAATTGTAAGCCTCTTCAAAAAATCCTGGCATACATTTTAAACAACCATGATGATATTGTTTACATAATTGAACAAATGCATGAATGGTTTGCTCGATAGAATAGCAATGTGTGGTTGACAAATTAACAATTAAAGTCATTTTTTATCTTAGTCGTAAGAAATAAGCCCATTATATTATTTTAAATACTCTGATGTTGCCAACAATTTTGTGCTGGAGTTAATTTGTTTATAAAATCACGAATCTCACCAGGCGTTAGTTTTGTATGGTAGTTAATATTATCTAATTCTAATGATGAGTTAGTATTCTGTTTCTTTAAATAACTTCTATCGATAATCCACGTTTTTTCTGTGTAACCTGGAATGCTAATAGGTAGGGCGATAAAGCGCATGTCGCTAACAGGCCCCTTGACCTTGAGGTGATAATAAATAGGCGAGCCTTTATGAAATTTAAAACCACTACCTGGTTGTAGATTACCTATGACTCGTGCACCTGTTTCTAGGTATTTTATAACGCTTTGTGCTTCATTGGACTGCATCGAACTTTGAATTTCTTCATGTAAATGCACATAAAATATTTTGCCGTTAGCTAGCTCTACAGGATAAAAAACACAATCGGCAATCGTAAGCATACTGGTGCTAGCTTCTAGACGTTCGTTAGAAGCCTCTTTTGGGAAGAAAAATGTTGCTTTACCCGTCTTATCTTGACGTTCTTTTTTACGTGAAATACTTAATTGTTTGTTTTGCTGAAGAATTGCTTTACCTGTGGCCAAATCAGCAGTTTGGGTAGTTAATTGATTAGAGATAGGGTGAGCGATAAAATTTTTTTGAGTTAATGTGCGGGCAGGTTCAATGGATTTTAATCGCACGACCATAACGTATTGTTCATTTTTTTCTTCGACTGCAAAAGAAATGGTGTCTTTGAGGGCTTTAACTTGATTTATGGTTCTTGCATAAAAATGATTGGTGGCTAAAAGCACGACGGGGGTAAAAATCAAATAAAATAAAGGTTGTACAAAAGACCCAAGATAATGAGACAAAGCTTTTAATAAGAGCACATTAAGTGCTGCAAATAATACCGCAATTGGAAATAATTTAATGGTAAAATAATTTTGATAATTAAGTATTTGAGCGGCAAAGCTTCCAAGAAAATCAATTTTAGTTTCATCTAACACAGATTTAATCGAATTTAATAACATCTCTTGATAAAACGCGTCTTGCTCAGAAAAATTTTGGCCAAAAGATGCAAAGTCGTTGTTAAAAAATTGTAAAAACGATGCTTTTGCTCGGCCAGATCTTCCCACGATGGCATAACGCGCTAGCACAGATAGAGCATATTGTTGACTAAACTCGGTATTTAGCTGCGCTTTTTCAACACTATTTTTGATATAAAGTTTAAATTTTTTTTCGCCTTGTGCTGTTTTTTTGTAAGCGTTGGTTTTTTCCTTACATACATCAAAAAAAATATCATAAAGTTTTTTAATATAATGATTTAAAAGTTGGTTTTTATAATGATCATCTGCCAGATTAAGTGCATAGATTAATCGACAAAAACACTCGGTAAATCTAGAGTTTTGATTGACTTGCTCTAATATATCCTTATCTTGAAAAACATTGCTGATATCTATGAGGGCGTTTGTTGAAGGCATGATAACATCTAAATTCGTATTGTATAATAAATAAATACAGAAAACAAAATAAATTCTAAGTGATTTATATAAAAGCATAATATGGTAAGATTCAATTTTATAATAATCATTAAAGGTTGTTAATATGTTTAATTCTTTTCATTTAGAAGGTGTAGAAGCTTTCGACAAGCGTGAATATCAGACAGCAAAAACTTTATTTCTACAAGCCATTGATAAAAATCCTGAAGAACCTGAAAGTTACTTGTTTTTAGGAAAATCTTATTTTTTCTGCGATGAAGCAAGCGAGGCCATTGCTCACTTAAAAAAATACATCGAATTGAATCAACATAACTCAGATGAAGTTGCAAATGTATCTTACGCATTTGATTTACTTGGACAATGCTATGAAGCGGGTAATAAAGACAATGCAGCCATCACATGTTATACCAGCGCGACTAAAATTAATCCCTTGGCTGCATCTGCGTGGCATAATCTTGGATTGCTCTATATTAAATCAGCCCAACATTACTTAGAACTGGATCTTATGAACAGCTTTAAACTGTTCCAAGGAGCACAAATTTTTCTAAAAAAAGCCTTAGAAATCTGTAGTACTAATCCCATGTTTTTAAACAGTGTGGCTAGCTGGTATGAAAAATATATAGAAGCGCTTGAAAAAGTAACAGAAGAGGAGAAGGCTGTTCAAAAAAATATAGATAATAATTTTAAGTTGGCTATTCAATATTATCAAAAAGCATTAACAGCATGTCGTGAAGATGATATTGCACTAAAAAATATTATTACATCGAATCTCACTGAATGCTTAGCACAATATGGGCATCATTTGTATAGAGCTGGAGATTTTAAAGGAGCCTTCAAACTTTATACACAAGCCATAGAATTTGATCCGGAGCATCTAGTTGTTATTAATCAAATAGGTATGTCTTTTTTCAAGCAAAATCGTTTCCCTGAAGCACGCAAGTATTTTTCAGATATTCTTAGCAAAACTAAAGACCCTCAAGAGTTAGCTGATGCTTGGCTAAATATTGCTTGCACTTATAGGTTGGAAAAATCATGGGCTAATGCCGAAAATGCTCTTAATAAGGCCAAGAAATTGGCTCCCGAAGATTCCTCAATTCACGATGAAGAACAAACATTAATGGACTCAAGACCACAGGCTAGTCTAATAGCAGCGCCTCAAATTATGTTTAGTAGTCCACACATAGTGTCTCAGCCTCAAGTAAGTGAAGAAACAAAAGAGAAGCAGCCTTAACTTATTTATTGAAATGATTATATAGCTTTGCAAGCATTTCACTATGTAGCCAACCCCCAGTTTGCTTTAATTCCCAAAGTGCTACCGCTGGAAACTTAAAGAAAATCTCTATTCTTTTTATGGTGTTTGTGTCATGACTTGTACCTGTTTCTATTCGTGCCAGTGTGGCGATGCTAATATTCAAGATATTAGCTAAGTCATGTTGAGTAAGTCCTATTTCATTTCTGAATTTTTTTATATCTTCTTTTGTAAAGGAGCTATCATAGACCGGCTCAAAAATAAAACTTGATGGTCCTCTTTTACCAATTGAACCTAGTAAAATAATTGGGTTTTGTTCATCTGGTGAAATGTCTTGAGAGGCGCAATAATCTTTGTAGGCTGGATTTTCTTTTGATGGAATTCTATCCAGTAATGATTTAAATAGTTTTCCTTTTTCAGAACAGTGACGCAATTTAAATAAATCCAGCTCTGGTCCTAATGGAATGGCAGTATCCGAGTAGGCGTAACTTTCATCATAGATTAACTCATAGACTTCCTGTTCTTTGCTGTAAATCAGCTCACCAACAAAAATCCTTCTTTTTCTTCCCTCATGAAATATATTGAGTTTGTCTTGGCATAGTTTTAAATTATCTTGCATTTTCAAGCTCCTCAAATCTCTTTTCTATAAGACGCTTGATGGCTTGTTTCATTAAATCACGACAAAAACTATCATTGATTAATTGATTAAAATATATTCTGAATGCCATAAATGAAAAGCAGGGCCCATTCGACACGATGGTCATTTCGGCATAGGGGCAAGTGTTACTCTTTAAAGCAAAATGAACTTGTCCTTACGACTTAGGTATATCCATATATTAATTGGTGTGATCAAAAGTAATATAGCGATTAGAAACTTCTCTTCGCTAATCCAGTTAAAGTTGACCAAGTAAGTGCCAACAAGGAACGCAACAATAAATTGCTGAAATCCATACACAGAGGAGGCCTGTTCGGCTTGTATTTTAAAGGGTTTCATTGCGCCAGCTAATGCCGGGCCAAACGTTAAGCCAACAAAGAAATTAATAATGAACATAACCGTCAAGAAAATCACCAAATGATGATTTGATTGCTCCAAGCTTAATAGGCCAATCACACTGCTGACAATAATAACGCTATAGGCAATCAATTGGCTTTGAAGGTTAGGCCATCGTTTATTCCAAAGGGGGGCAGATAAATTACCTAATAAGAAGCAACATCCATAAGCACCAAATATCATTGAAAACTGTTGGGTGCTTATGTGGTAATGATCGATTAAAATGAGAGGTGAGATAGAAAAGAAGGAAAACAAGATCATCATCCCCATCGCACCATAGGTAGCATATTGCCAAAATTCTTTTGAGCTAATTACATGAGCATAGGATTTCAGGATGGTCTTTGGTGCGTGTTGCCATTTGATTCGAGGGTGTATAGCTAGAGTGTAGATAGCCAGACTGAATAAAGAGAAAATAGAAAGAAACTGGAAAATTATGCGCCAGCTTCCAAAATAAATCATCAACTGGGCGCCTAGAATAGGTGCGAAAATGGGCGCAAGTGCGGTGGATGCGGATAACACACTGTAAGCCTTCACATTCTCATCAATGGAATTGGTACATTGTCTTACCAAGGCCATCGCAAGTACCATGGTAAAACAAGCACTGACAGCCTGGACCAAACGTGCAGCAATAATGGCTTCTATTGATTGACTGAAGCTTGCACCTATGGATGCCAGGCAATAAATTGCTAGGGCTGTGATTAAACAGCGGCTTGATCCAAATGTAGCAGAAAACAAGCCGACTAATAATTGTGATACGCCAAAACCTAAGACGAAGCAGCTTAATGTCCATTGTACAGCGTGGTTACTCACATGAAGAGAGTTGCGCATCATTGGAATAGCTGGTAAATACATATCCATGGATAATGGCCCAATCAACACGATGGGAATCAGAAGTATGATGAGACGTTGGATTGTTAAATTTGTTGTCATCCTTTGTCCTTGTTTGATTTTTCCTGAAAATACTTTGGCAGTTGTTGAATCCCTGTCCATAATAAATCTTGAGTATATTTTAAATCCTGGTAATCAAACACCCCTGCTGTAGTGGTACAGTGATTTTGGCCATCTAAATAGAGATAGACTATCTCGTAAAATAAAGGTGATTATAAAATGAAAAGACACAAGAAAGTATTTACAGCAGAATTTAAGCAGGAAGCGGCCTCCCTTGTTATGAGTGGTAGCCACTCCATATCAGCAGCAGCAAGTGCTATGGGTAAAGGTAAATCGACCCTAGCTAAATGGGTAGCGCAAGTTAGGCTTAAAGGCCACGGTATTAGTCCTAAAGGTCATGCTATCACGCCAGAGCAACAACGCATCAAGGAGTTAGAAAAACGCATTAAGCGCGTTGAGCTAGGTGTTGCGATGATCGGTTGAATCTGCCGCAATAAACTTCGTTTAATAGTCAGCATTCATTTTAATCGGCAAAAACTATATATACGTCATATCTTGCCCCATAAAGAATATGACAAAAATAAGTGGAAGGAGTGAATATGACTGCTTTAGCACAGAATGATTATTTAGAAGATACCATCCAGCACTGGAAACATATCTCACCAATTATTCATGAACCGCAAACAGATGATGAGTATGACCAGCTTGCCA
>PKDH01000062.1 GCA_002863045.1 Legionella sp. | reverse complement strand
TAATTGTATACCTGTTCTTTAAAACCATTAAATAGCCCTAAATAACTGCCAACACCTAAAAATATTCCAATGAAAATCAATGGTAGCATGCGCATATACATAAAACATACCTTATTATTTAATAGCATATCTGGGATACCAATTATTCTATCTAAAGTAAGAAAATAAACTCTTAGTCAATGATAATTGTTGTTAGAACGATTAAAGCTTCTATTTTTCACCCTGCCAACCACATTTTATTATTTATTTTTATGTTTATGCCTTCCATCGCCACCAAAGTCACCAACGCCATCTTCATAACCACTTTTTGAGTGATTTTCTGTAGAATTCGCTTTTGTACAGGATATAAGGCTACATCCCAATAAAACTAACCCCAAACAGATAATGCTTTTTTTTAACACATTATGATTCATATATATTTCCTTCCAGTTTAAAATTTTGTTGAGAACCCATGGAAAAAGGCAGCCGCAATGATAAGTATCAACAACACAATACCCGTAAATAGCACGGATTTTGTATTCATTGTTTTTTTAAAAATAATGAATACACTAATACTCATTGCCACTAACCCTAAGATAAGCAGCATAATTATCAGCCATGTCTGCATTTTCTAAAATCCCTCTTTTTAATTATTTGTCAAACTTACCTTGTTTCTTCTTTTCAATTGACTTATGCGCCCAATAATATAGTCCCGGCAACACCAGCAAAGTTAAAAATGTTGATGAAAGGATACCGCCAATAACGACAGTTGCCAGTGGCCTTTGCACCTCAGCGCCTGTGCTGGTTGATAAAGCCATGGGCACAAACCCAAGCGATGCGACAAGGGCTGTCATTAACACGGGTCTTAATCTAGCCAATGCTCCTCTAATGATTGAATACACCAGATGATGGCCATGTTTTCTTAAATTGGTAATAAAGGTAATCATCACAAGGCCATTTAATACCGCAATCCCAGATAGGGCAATAAAACCAACACCTGCGGAGATGGACAGAGGTATTCCCCTTATCCATAAGGCAAAAACACCACCAGTCAAAGCCAGTGGAATGCCGCTAAACACCACAATCGTGTCGTGTTTGCTCTGCAAAGCCATAAACAATAATACAAATATTAACAATAACGTCATTGGCACCACCACCATTAACCGGTTAACCGCTGAGGTCATTTGCTCAAATTCACCACCATATTCAATCCAGTATCCTGGGGGTAGAGTAACATTATTTTTTATCTTGGCCTGGATTTCATCAACAAAAGAGCGCAAGTCCCTGTCTCTAACGTTAGTGGAAACAAAAATACGTCGCTTACCGTTTTCTCGACTGATTTGGTTGGGTCCTAATTTTTCATCGAGAGAGGCAACCTCGCTTAGAGGAATAAAATGATTAATACCATCAGCTTTGGGAGGGAGTTTAATAAAAATATTAGACAAAACATTTTTGTCTTTACGTTCTTTATCCTTTAATCGAATCACCAGACCAAAACGCTGATCGCCAAGATAAACGAGTCCGGTTACCCGTCCACTTAAAGCCGTTTCTACCGCATCCTGAGCATCTTGCATATTTAAGCCATAAAGTGCTAATTTTTTACGGTCAATACGAATAGTAATGGTAGGCAGACCACTTGCCTGTTCGATTCGGGCATCAGCAGCCCCTTCCACCGGATTAACAACCTTAAAGACATCTTTGGCAAGAGATTGCAGCTTTTCAAGATCGTCCCCATAAATTTTAATCGCTACATCGGCACGAATACCTGAAATGAGCTCATTAAAACGCATCTGTATGGGTTGGGTGAATTCATATTTATTACCTGGTTCTTTTTCAAGCCTTTCTTGAATCTCTTTAATCAGTGCGGTTTTGGACTTATTGGGATTAGGCCATTTTTCCCTTGGTTTTAAAATAACAAAAGTATCTGCAACGTTAGGAGGCATGGGGTCGGTTGCTACCTCAGCGGTTCCAATTTTAGAATAAACCAGTTTGACTTCAGGAAAACGCTCAACAATCTTTTCAACATGTTCTTGCATATCAATGGACTGCGACAAACTGGTTGAGGGAGTTCGTAAAGCTTGTAAAGCGATATCACCCTCATCAAGACTGGGAATAAACTCCCCGCCCATACGCATAGCTAAAAAAAGACTTGCTATGATAAGAGCAGTAGATGTGAAAATAACCCACGCGCGGTATTTAAAACAAAATAATAAAGATGGTTTATATAGGTTTCTGAAAAACAAAACAATGCGGTTGCTCTTTTCACTGATGTTTCCGGATAGAGCAATCGATATTGACGCTGGAACAAAGGTCATGGAAAGAACAATAGAGCCAAGCAAGGCAATGATAACCGTTTGCGCCATAGGCTTAAACATTTTTCCTTCAACGCCCGTTAACGTTAAGATTGGAAAATAAACAATGGTGATAATCAATACCCCAAAAAGACTTGGGCGAATCACTTCATTGGCACTATCTAGTACGGTGTCCAGTCGCTCTTTGACTGAAAGAGTCCTTTTTAGATGATGCTGTTGCCAGGCGAGCTTTTTAATGCAATTTTCTACAATAATAACCGCACCATCAACAATCAAACCAAAATCAAGTGCACCAAGACTCATCAAATTGGCACTAATTTCATATTGCACCATACCAGTAATGGTTATCAGCATGGTGATGGGAATGACTAAAGCAGTAATCAATGCAGCTCTAAAATTACCTAAAAACAAAAAGAGAACTACGATGACTAATAGCGCGCCTTCTGCAAGATTTTTACTGACCGTTTTAATTGTGGCATTCACCAAATTCGTTCGGTTATAAACAGGGACAATTTGAACGCCTTTAGGCAAGGTTTGATTGACTTTTTGTATGGCTTTGTGAATGTCTTGTGCAACAATGCGGCTGTTCTCACCGATAATCATGGAAACCGTACCTATAACTGTTTCTCTACCATCAGCAAGCCCCGCACCTTGGCGTAATTCATGACCAATCCTAACATCAGCAATATCTGAGATATGAACAGGCACACCATCAAAGGTTTTAACAACGACTCTCTCAATATCTTCATTCGTCTTTAATTGCCCTGGTGCACGCATTAAAAATTGCTGACCTTTTTTCTCGATGTACCCAGCACCGACATTGTCGTTGTTTTTTTTAAGTGCCGCCTCAATATCTTGCAATGTCAACCCATAACGAATTAGTTTTGTTAAATCCGGCGATACTTGATACTGCTTGGTATAGCCGCCAATGGCATTCACTTCAGCAACGCCTGGCACATTACGTAATTGCGGGCGGATAACCCAGTCCTGAATGGTGCGAAGCTTCGTTGGGGTATACTTATCAGGCTTATTTGTGGTGAGCTTATACATGTATATTTCACCAAGACCGGTCGAAATAGGCCCCATCATGGGATTCATGCCTTCAGGGAGCTGATTTTTTACCGCTTGTAAACGCTGGGAGATAAGTTGTCTGGCAAAATAAATATCGGTTCCTTCTTTAAAAATAACGGTGACTTGAGACAAACCATAGCGGGATATCGAGCGTGTATAATCAAGCTTTGGCAAACCACTCATAATAATTTCAATGGGATAAGTGATGCGCTGCTCCACTTCTAAGGGTGTATAACCTGGCGCTTCCGTATTAATCTGTACCTGGACGTTGGTGATATCAGGAACTGCATCAATCGGAAGTTTGGTATAATTATAAATACCTAAGCACATGACGATGAAAACGGCAACTAAAATTAACCACCGCTGTTTAATAGAAAACTGTAAAATTCCTTTTAACATACTCTTCCTCTAATGGCTGTGTGAAGCGCTGTCTTTTTCAAGTTCGGCTTTTAAGATAAAGCTGTTTTCCGAAACATACTCATCACCTGCTTTAAGGCCTTTTTTGACTTCAGTATAGTTGTGCCCTTCTAAACCAAATTGACAAACCCTGGGTTCAAATCCTTCTTTGGTCTTGATAAACACCACGTTTTTACCTTCAAAAGTCTGAATGGCAGCATTTTTAACGGCTACTGCCACTTGTTTTTTCTCAATCACTACCCTTGCATTAACGTATAACCCCGGTAACCAGGTTAACGTCTCTGCATTGTTGTCTAGCACGACTCTTGCCATCATGGTTTGACTATGCTCAACGCCTAAAGGCGATACATAATCAATTTGACTGGTTGCCGATTTAGTAGGTTTGCTTTTATCGTAAATCACAACGGCCTGACCCTTTTTAATCAATTCAGCATTCTCCCGATAGACAAATAACTGCACCCAAACGGTTGATAAATCGGCCAGTTGATAAATTGGGCTTCCAGTTTTTACAAACTCACCTGGGTTCGTATTTTTTCTGACAATATAACCTGAAAAAGGGGCTCTCACTTCGTAGGTTTGTAACGTTTGATTGCTTTCAATAGTTGCCAATAATTCGCCTTCGCGCGCTTTGTCGCCCAAAAACTTGGTCATCTTCTTGATAATACCACCGTAGCGAGGATAGATATAAATGGTTTTATTGGCATTGGGGACAATTTTCCCCAGTATATCCCGTGTTACCTCAAGCGTCTGTGGCCCTGCTTTGACTATCTCGATACGATACTGTTTTATGACTTCTTTTGATAAGCTCACTATTTCTTCATCTTGATGGCTTTTATGCTCTTCGTGTTCTTGTTCAGAACAATACCCCGTTGAAATGAAAGCAAGCAACAAAACACTAATCATGGTTCGCATTAACATTAAGACACTCCCTGGCTTAGAAGCCCTGTAATTTTAATCATGGCAATATCACGCTTGGCATGCGCCTGTTGATAATGACGTTCTTCATTAAACAAAAGACGCATGGCATTAAAAAGCTCAACATAAGAGTATAAGCCTTTTTGATATCCCTGTATGGCAAGCGATGATGCTTTTTGAGCATTCGGCAATAGCTCGTTTTTCACCTGGTTTGATTCTTCATTATTCTGCTGTAAATCAAGCCAGGCAGCGGTTAATTGTTGTTTCAGCCACAACTTTGTCGCCCTTAAATTTTGCATCGTCTCGGTATAGGCAGCTTCTGCTGATAATATCTTACCCTGATTGCGGTCATATACCGGCATGACCGAGTTAACAGAGGCTACCAATGCATTCTCATTATCATCAGAAAAATGTCGTCCGCCCAGCTGGAGCTGTATTGTTGGCCAAACGTCCTTTTTAACCGAAGTGATGGCAACGCGCTGGGCTGAAAGTTCGGCTGTTTTTTCTCTGAGAAAAACGCTTTTATTAAGCGTATTATTAATAGACTGTTGTGTGATACCATTGTGTGGCAATCCTTTATCCTGCAGAGCTTTAATGCTCAAAGTGTCCTGACCTGTCATTCTGGCCAATAAGGCATATTGTTTTTTGATATCACGATGAGCTCGGCTTCGTTGAATACGTGCCTCGCCCAACTGGACTAAAGCTAAACGTAAATCAAGCTCTGCACTCACACCTGCTTTTTTTCGGCGTTTAATATCATTGACGATATCTTCGTTTAAACGTACCAGCTTTTTGGTAACCTCATGCCATTGGCTTGCATAATAAGCATTGACATAAGCCTCGCCTACAGCCATATATAATTCGGCTTTTTTGCGTAAGATGGCAGTGCGCATGAACTCATAGCGAGCACCGCTTGCCTTTTGCAGCCAATCTCTTTTACCCCCCAAAGGTATTGGTTGATTTAAAGATAGTGTGGTCTCAGCTGATTCAAACCCTTTAAAAGAACCAGATCCCCCAATATTTTCAGTCTCCAACATTAAGGATGGATTTAGCCATAAGCCATCCTGGATAAATTGTCCTCGTGCTTTTTCTGCCTGTTGAATCTGAGCTTGTAATTCTGGATTGTTTTGATAAGTCAGCTTTAATGCCTCCTGAAAAGAAAACAGTCCTTGTGCCAATACCCGACTTGCAATTAAGGCAATCCAGATAAAAATAATCAAGCGTATATACTTTGCCACCATTTGTTTTTTTACTCTTGGTTTTTTGATTTTATTTGATATTACTTTAAATCTAACAGATTAAGGTTGTGATGTCATTGGCAATATAATAAGCTATGTAGATAGCTTTAGTCGTGATGAGGGTTCGCCGAGCCAGAAATCAAAATAGGAATAGCCTTTATATAAACAAGCTCTCCTAAAAGCTCTGTCATCGTTTGAGTAACAATGACAGCTGCGGCAATCGATGCTTTGGTTTCATCAGCAAGACTTAAAGCAAGCGGCAAGACAACCAAGGAATTTCTTGTCGCCGCACTAAAGCATACTGTTCGAGCTTGTTTAACGCGGAGTTTAAAGACTCGTCCAGCCATCCATCCCAGCATTCCCGCGACAATCATATAGAAAAAATACAGCGGGATTAATCCGATGATTGTCCAACCATGGCTATAGGCTCTATTAATCTCTGATTGAGCAACTAAAAATAAAACGGCACCCATCATTGGAACAGGCAGCCGTGCTGTAAAATTAAGATAGCTTTTGCCTATTTTCGATTTTTTTGCACACCATTCGGATAAAATTGCTAAAGCCAGAGGGATAAGAATTAACCATAAAAAAGAGGCGATAAATGGTTTAATATCGATTAAATCAACCATATCTTTTCCCATAAACCACCATAAATAAAAAGGAAGCAACAAGATTTGCGCCAGCAACAGCAATGGCGTGCTGGCCAGCATCAGTTTCTCATCACCTCTGCCTGCCTTTGTGAAAAAAATGACATAATCAACGCAAGGGGTTAACAAGACCAAATAAATACCAAAGCGAATAGATTCTGAGTCGGGTAAAAAACGGGATGCTCCTGCAATGAAGAGAGGTATTAAGATAAAATTGACGGTCATGAGCGCAAGTAAAAAGCGTTTTTGTTGAAACCCGTCAAGCAACTGTTTAAATGGAATTTGGCAAAACATGGTGTATAGCAATACTGCAATTGCAGGTTCCAGAAGCTTTTCCAATGGGGAGGTTTGATTGGTCGATATCAAGCCTAAAGCAAGGCCAACCCCAAAACATAGTAAATAAATTTTGATTTGATGTTTTTCTAGTTTTTCTAACATGGAATCATCTGTTATGTTTGTAATCCAAGAAAGTTTAATCTGCTAGTTTTTAACGTCATCATTGTATCATTATTTAATTAAGCGAATTAATTCATTTGATTTATGTATTTTTATAAAAACAAATTTCTGGGGCGCCACTGGGGCAAAACTTTAAAATTTTGGGGCTTTTTTGGGGCTTTTTGTAGCCAATAGCAGACCATGAAATACAACATAAAAGCATTGGAAGGACCGCGGAACCCATTGATTTTAATGGGTTTGTGATGGTCTTTGGTGGTCAGGAGTGGTTTAGGTAATTGGTGGAGGCGGCGGGAATTGAACCCGCGTCCGCAAGCACTCTGCCTTTAGCTCTACATGCTTAGAATTGTCTTTTAATTTAACGATGCTTTCTCCGACAAACAGGATAAATCATCGCGAGTCTCTTAAATTTAATGATGTTAAACGAAACTTTAAAACATCACGATCTTATCTGCTATGACCATTAAATTGATACCAATAAGCGAGTTCAATTAATGGGATATCGGGTTGTTGGCCGATACACATTGAGGTTTAGCAAAGCTTATGCAGCGATTGCTTCTTCCTCGTACATTGCATCATTTGCATTTATATTTAATTTGAGTTTGTTTAACGAGCAATCTCACTCTCGGCATGCACCTTAGGTTTTGCAACCTACGTCGAAACCATGGTCGCCCCCGTATTCTTGTAATACTAGCATAAATAAAATATATCGCCAGTTTTAATTATTTTTAGCGTATACTATCTGGGTATTTTTAGCTTGTATGAAAAATTATGTTCACACCATTTGATAAATTAGATATTGTTGAGCTTAAAACAATTATCAGTAGTCTGCGTTCTGGTACCGATTATCTCAAACGTAACTTAACTGCCAAACAGTTTGTTTTTTTGTTAAAAAAAGGGGCGTTGGATAAACAGCAAAAAAAATTTTTTAACATCCGCCATATTGAGTGGGTTGGACAAGCAAGTATTGTCATTAATACCGTTATAACAGGTATTTTTGGGGCATGGCTTGGTTTTCATGGTTTTGCAGGTTTAAAAATAAGTTCAACTTTTCAATTTAAATTCCTTGGTGTACTAACATTTTTATTATGCGGACTTTTTGCTTTTTTTAGTTTCAAAAATACCTATAAAACCGCCAAGCAAGTCAAAATTAATCAAAAAATATTAAACGTTCAACATAAAGTCACTTTATTACTTATTGAAAAGCTACAACATAGCGAGGCTCATCTTGTCAAAGAGATGAATCAACTTATCAAAAATTTAACAAAAAATCTAAAATCTGTTAATAAATGGCCCTACATTGCCAATGTAGATGAGTTCAAACAACGTTTACCTAATTTATTTGAGTTAATTAAAGCCATTACCAGCACCTATCCTCATCATATTACAACCCATTTAGAAACAAGAAGTGCGTTAATTTTAAATGATTTAAGTGAAAAATTAACTGACTCAGCTTCTATGGCTAGCGCTTCAAAAAAATCATCACGCTTACAAGGTTTGTTTATTGCTTTGTTAAAAAGTAAACCGCCAGCATTGCCAAAAATTAGTTTTTGGCAATGGCTTAAACAAAATCGCTTAACGCTGCTGGTTGGTTTTTTCCCAACGTTATTTGGTTGTTTTGGGTCAATGTTTGTATTTTTGTCAGGTGGACCGGATGTTGCCAAAAGTTTTGGCTTTTATACTGCTTTCAAAATCATTACGCATCCAACACACCGAGTCATTGAATTTATTAGTGCTGTATTATTAACTATGTATTTAGGTAGCTCTTTTGCTTATAACAATTATAAATTATTCAACCGTAACAGTAAGCTTGAGCAAACCAATAAAAAAATTGCCAAATTAGATAAAAAAGTGGCCGAGCTTGAGCGTTCAATTAAAAATTATCGTCATATTATCCACTATCTCACCACACTTTTTCAGTTATATGAGTTTATCGATGCGCTTGATATAATAGATAAGTCATCTCAAGCTTAAAATTTTTTCGCTCAACCCAAATTTGGTATGTCTTATGTGTGGTTTTTATGAGAATTTCTGCGTATTCTAGAAAATCATTTGTTACAAGGAGACGATGTGACCACGATTGCCCGTTTTGCGGTTGATTTTCATCAAATTTTGAATGAAAAAGGAACGCTTTGCATACCCCCTCCCAATCATACTCGTGCCACACTCATCGAATTGTATCGCATCATGACATTAACACGCCTATTTGATAAAAAAGCCATTGCTTTGCAAAGAACAGGGCAAATGGGAACTTACGCACCTATCAATGGCCAAGAGGCCATTTCAACTGCGATTGGTCATGCGATGCGTGTTGAAGATGTATTAGTACCTTATTACCGGGACTATGCAGCTCAATTGCAACGTGGGGTGCAAATTTCAGAAATTCTAGCTTATTGGGGTGGGGATGAGCGAGGCAGTCAATTTGCGCATAACCAACAAGATTTTCCAATTTGCGTACCCATTGCTTCGCAATGTTTGCATGCATGTGGCGTGGCGTTTGCATTTAATTATCGCCAAGAAAAACGAGTAGCCGTGACATGTCTTGGTGAAGGAGGTACTTCTGAAGGTGATTTTTATGAGGCGATGAATGCTGCCGGTACGTTTAACTTGCCTGTGGTATTTGTCGTGAATAATAATTTTTGGGCCATTTCAGTGCCATTGAGCAAACAAACGCGCAGTCAAACTATTGCTCAAAAAGCCATCGCTGCAGGCTTTAACGGAATTCAAGTCGATGGTAACGATGTTTTGGCATGTCGTGAGGTGATAAGCCAGGCCATTGAAAAAGCACGCGCAGGCCAAGGACCTACCCTAATAGAAGCCCTAACCTATCGCCTCTGTGACCATACCACAGCTGATGATGCCACCCGCTATCAGCCAAAAGCTGATGTTGATAAGGCCCGCTTAAAAGAACCTCTTGCGCGTTTTTGCCATTTTTTACAAACGCACCATGATTGGCAGGAGAAAAACGAGCAAGACTTAGTTCAAGCATGTCAGACATTAATCGACCAAGAAGTAGCCCGTTATTTAAACCGCTCACCACAATCACTCGAATCAATGTTTGATTATCATTATGCTTTGCTTGCTGATGATTTAATTGAGCAGCGTGCGAGCGTACTTGAGGAGATGCATGATGCCTGATATCACCCTAATCGAAGCAGTTACCCAAGCGTTAGCGTATGAATTACAACATGATGAAAATGTGCTGGTATTTGGTGAGGACGTAGGGAAAAATGGTGGTGTTTTCCGAGCAACACAAGGCTTGCAAGCGCGATTTGGTGAGCGCCGGGTATTTGACTCACCATTGGCTGAATCGATGATTGCAGGGCTTGCCATTGGCATGTCAGCGCAAGGCCTTAGACCTGTTGCAGAATTTCAATTCATGGGCTTTATTTATCCCGCCATGAATCAAATTATCTCTCATGCTGCCCGTCTTCGTAACAGAACACGAGGCAGGCTCTCTTGCCCTTTGGTATTTCGCGCGCCTTTTGGTGGCGGCATTCGTGCACCTGAACATCACTCTGAAAGTACTGAAGCTTTATTTGCCCATATCCCAGGGTTACAAGTCGTTATTCCTTCCTCACCTAAAAGAGCATATGGTTTATTATTAGCAGCCATCCGAAATCCAGACCCGGTGATTTTTCTTGAGCCAAAACGCATTTATCGCTTGGTTAAGCAACCCGTCGCTGACGATGGCCAAGCACTGCCATTAGGCCAATGTTTTACGCTTAAAGAGGGTCATGACATGACATTGATTTCTTGGGGAGCGAGTATTCATGAAACTTTACTTGCGGCACATGAACTAGAACATGCCGGTATTTCATGTGAAGTCATTGATGTGGCCACACTAAAACCACTTGATATTGAAACTATTTTATATTCAATTGAAAAAACCAAACGATGCGTCATTATTCATGAAGGCGCGAAGCATTGTGGCGTGGGAGCTGAAATTTCGGCACAAATTAGTGAGCGCAGTTTTTATGATTTACGCGCCCCCATACAACGGGTGACAGGATATGATGTCATCATGCCCTACTTTCAATTAGAAAAGCATTATTTACCCAGCGTAAAACGTATTAAAAATACGGTATTAACTATCATGGAGTGTGCATGACAATTTTTAATTTACCTGATTTAGGCGAAGGATTACCTGATGCTGAAATTCATGAGTGGTTTGTTAAAGAAGGCGATGAAATAGCGCTTGATCAGCCTTTGGTTGCTATGGAAACGGCCAAAGCGGTGGTTGAAGTACCCTCACCACAACAAGGCATTGTGACTAAATTATTTGGCGCACGGGGCGATGTGATTAAAACTGGCATGCCGCTTATTGAATTCGAATCCACCAACACTTTTTCACACGACAAAGGAACGGTGGTTGGGCATCTTGAAGAAAGTCAGGATATGAGTGAAGATAATTTTACCATTGGGCTTAAAACCAAACGCGCGCCTGCCACACCTATGGTACGAATGCTTGCTAGAAAACATCAGATTGACCTCACCACATTAAAAGGTTCTGGCGCACAAGGCGTTATTACTAAAGCCGATGTAGAAGCTGCCATTGCCTTGAAAAATACCCCACCTCAGGGTTTTGAACCACTCAAAGGCACCAGGCGGGCTATGTTACAGCGCATGGTTCACTCTCACCAAGAAGTGGTTCCTGTGAGTATTTTTGATGAGGTTGACGTTAGTAGCTGGGTGACTGAAGGTGATATTACTGTGCGCTTAATCCGCGCAATAATTAAAGCCTGCCAACAAGAACCTGCTTTAAATGCATGGTTTAATAAAGAGCATAGTGCGCGCAAATGCTTTGATACCGTTCATTTAGGCTTGGCTATGGACACAGACGATGGTTTGTTCGTACCAGTTATTCATAATGCGCAAACCTATGACCATCAAGCGCTAAGAAACCTTATTAACGATTTTAAAAAAACTGTTCACAATCGCACAATCTGCGCTGATAAGTTAAAGGATGCCACCATTACACTGTCTAATTTTGGTAAATTTGCTGGGCGCTTTGCAAGCCCTATCATCGTGCCGCCAACGGTCGCAATTCTTGCAGTGGGTCGTTTGTATCGCACCTTTCAACTTAAAAACAATCAAATGGTTGAATGCCTTTACCTGCCCTTATCCTTAAGCTTTGACCATCGTGCTGTAACAGGTGGTGAGGCCACACGCTTTTTAGGTGCCGTTATGGCGGAGCTTTTTTAACAAACCAAACATATTTATGAATCAATTGATTATTACCGATGGGCGTTTGCGCCAAGCTCAATTAAAAATGCTCGCCATGCTTAAAGTGATTGATGGTATTTGCCTTAAACATCAGCTTGATTATTGGCTTGATGCCGGCAGCCTTCTGGGGGCGGTACGTCATCAAGGTTTTATTCCCTGGGATGATGATTTAGATATCGCCATGCCACGTGATAGTTACATTAAGTTTCTCGATATTGCGCCCGCTGAATTACCAGAAACCATGCAGTTACAACAAGCAGGTTTTAGCGATAATTATTATAATCTCGGCACGCCTCTTAAAATTCGTGATAAACACAGTTATTACCAAGAGCGCCATGAAAAGGGTCAAGAAAAATATTTACAAGGAATTTTTATTGATGTATTTGTCTATGACACCATGCCCACACAATATTGGCGATACATTCTCTTAAAGCGCTTTTCACGGTTTATTCTGCGTTTACTTGCCACAAAATATTCTTCCCTGCCCATGGGACGCAAGCATATAATGTATCGCACCATAGGCAAGGGGCTTTCTAAACAGTATTTAAATCATATATTAGATAGTCTTGTAAGGCGCGCTGTGCGTTATCCGCAAACTTATCTTGGTCGTGGGCATCATTGTAAGAAAAAATCCTTTTTACAATATGCGCATATTTATCCACTACAGCGTATCCAATTTGAAGATGGTTTTTTTAATGCGCCTTTTGCTATTGACCCAATTCTTAGGCAACAATATGGTAATTATCATGAGTTGCCGCCTGAACATGAACGTACCTTGCGTCATTGCGTTGAATTAATCCCTGAGTGTTAGAAATAAAACAGCGCCTAAGCCATAGCATTAAGCCAATTGGCAAGTCTACAACCGGCTTTAGCAATTTGAGCATGAGTGGCCGCTCTTACTTTTTTGCGGTAAATAGTGGATGCTTTATTATCTTTATCAAGCGTATAGGCTGTTGATAAGGCAAGCTTAAATGATTCTGCCGCCCAAACTTTGGGTTCAAACAAGGTGATAGGATGACAGGGGTAGCGTTTTTCAAGCAGACGCGCTTTTTGCTTTAACCGCTTGGATGATTTCAAGTAGCCACCGCCGTTATCCCAATAAGCGTGTAAATTTCGTCCAATAGCATTAGGCTTAAGATGCACACGATTACCGCCCTTATCCCCTTCTGGAAATTGATGACTAAATTGGGTCGCAACATGTAAAGGCTGATGAATGTCACCGACCAAATGCAATATCACCCGCAAATTAAACCCTTTTTCACTTAACGTTGTTTGTGGATTTTGTAATAAGACTGCTGCTTCATTCAGTGCAACGATAATATTGTGCGGGTTAGGTGGTTTAAGTGGCGTGTTATCCCATGAAAAAGGCAGATTGATATAATGCATACTCTGTCGTTTTGGTTGCGCTTTATCACGATAAGAATCTAACCATGCTGCGGCATTAAGCCAAGAACGCGCCCCATAACATTTGGCCGCTGCCTGATTGTAAAGCACATATTTTTTACGAGCTTCCGGCGTTAGGTAGTCATAGGCAATTTGTGCCACAAGCTTATGACCAACTAAGTTCCAAGCATATACCACTGACAGATTACCGCTTAGAAATATCATACAAATATAGATTAGCGCTTTCTCTATCATAATTAACTCAAATAAGGCGACCAAGCTGGCTCTTGTACATCACCTTGCGGTAAAGGTAAACGTATTTTTATTTTGCCATCAATCGATACCATGCCCAGTACGCCTTGGTGATTAAAGCGCGTGGCATAAAGTATCAACCGACCATTGGGTGCTACAGAAGGCGATTCATCAAGCGATGAAAAGGTCAAAGAGGTAATGCTTGTACTATGACGATGCTGCACGCCAATATGGAAGCGTTTATCTTCATCGCGATGCAGCATCACAATGGATTGTTGGTTAGGCGTATAACTTGCGCGTGCATTGTAATGGCCATCATACGTCATGCGACGAATGCTGCCATCTTGTAAATCAAGCTCATAAACCTGAGGTGAGCCACCACGGCCTGAGGTGAATAATAAATGGCGACCATCTGGAGCAAAATGCGGTTCTGTATCAATTGCATCACCAAAGGTAAGTTGCTTTAACGCACCATTTGACAAATCTACTTGATAAATTTTAGGGCTACCAGTTTTGGATAAAACCAGAGCTAACTTGCGCCCATCTGGCGACCAAGCAGGCGCCCCATTTATTCCTGAAAAACGTGTAATTAGCTGCCTTTTACCTGATTCAACATTAATGACAAACACATGTGCATGTTTTTTTTCAAACGAAACATATGCAATTTTTTGCCCATCAGGTGACCAAGAAGGTGACATAATCGGCTCGGATGATACTACTAAGCTTTGTGGATGAAATCCGTCAGCATCAGCGACATCTAACATATAACGCAGGCGACCATGAGTTGGTAAAACACGCACATAAGCAATACGAGTAGAGAAAATACCACGCTCACCAATAAGTTTCTCATAAACTAAATCACTAATGTGATGCGCTAAGGCTCGTGCTTGTTGTTGGTTAATTTGATAGGTCTTTTCTAATAACACATGTCCTTCGGCCACTGTATCAAGCAATTTAAGCGATATTTCAAAACGATTATCCCCTAACGCTCTCAATTGACCTGTTAATAAGCTATCGGCACCAGCGCGCCGCCAAAATTGCGGCGAGGATAACTCCCCTTGGGCCGCAGGTGGCGCTGCAATAAGTTTAAATTGACCAGATAAACGCAAGTCATTGTGGATAATATGAGTAATTTCTTGACCAACACCACTATAACCTAATGATTGAATGCCAATAGGTAATGTGGCATTAATTCCTTGCGTTAACTCTAAATCAAGTGCCCATGATTGAGATTTAAAAAAACTTAAACACAATACCAACAATAAACGTAAAAACACTCTTTTATCCTCTGCTATGCTCAGGCTTAACGGTTAAGCTAATTTCCCGAAATAAGTTAAAAGTTGCCGGGTCTTGCGGCACGGGTAAAGGCGAGGCTTTATAGATGGCTGTTTGCGCTGAGCGGTCTAGTATGGCATTGCCGCTTGTGCGCGTTAATAACACATCTTTAACCGTGCCATCAGGCGCTAAGCGTATTCTAAATTGACTTGATAGGCGATTGTCGGTGTGCTCTGGTAAAATCCATTGCTCACTAATGGCATTAATAATTAACGCTTTGTATTTATTAACCTCGCCCATCATTCTCGCTTCTTGTGCTTTTTGTGCTTGCTCTTTAGCACGTTTGGCTTCTAGTTCTTTTAAGCGCATGGTCTCTTGTTGCTTTTGTTCTATAGCCGCAAGCTGTTGTTGTTTGAGTTGTAGTGCATTTAATTTTTGCCGTGCTTGTTCTTGCTCTTGGGCAAGCTTTTGAAGTGATTGCTTGTGTGCATCTTGCGCTTTTTTTTGTGTTTTAATGAGCTTTGCCGCCTCTTGCTTTAATTGCGCCAGTTGGCGCTCTTCCGCCAAACGCGCTTGTTTGGCTATATGCGCTTGATGCTTTAAGCGCTGAGCGGCTTGTTGTTGCGCTTGAGCTTGCTTTAAACGCGTTTGCTTTAAATCATTCACCGCGTGTGTTAATTCATCTTGATTAATACTTACTGCCTTAACGATTTCAGCTGGTTTAGATGTTTGCGCTGGCGCTTTACTTATCTGCATCACTGTATCGTTTTTAAGCACCGCGCTGGGGCGACTAAATTCAACAATAAGCGCTAATACAAGCACAAAATGCATGCCAATCGATACGCCAAAAGCACGTGAATAGGATGAGTTAGCTAACATCAAGCTTCTCCTTAAGGCCTTTATCATCGGTAATTAAACCTACTTGAGGTACACCCGCTTGCTTTAATAAAGCCATTGCTGTTACAACTTTGCCATAAGATACACCCTCATCCCCTTTGACTAACACCGCTCTTGCTTGATGATTTTGTCGAGCTAAAGCCATCTCAGCTGCTACTTTTAACATCAAATCATGCGTATTGAGCGGCTTGTCAGGTTGACTATCAATATTTAAAAAATACTGTCCCTGCTGGTTAACCGAAATAATAAGCGGCTCGACTTCGGCTTTTTTAATAGTTTCACTTATGGCCTGAGGCAGGTTGACTGTGACACCCTGTGTTAAAACAGGTGCGGTTATCATAAATATCACCAACAGTACTAACATGACATCGATATAAGGCACTACATTAATCTCCGCGATGGGTCGGCGTGTTTGCCGTCGTCGGTTCAGCATGGTTCGGACCTATTGTTGTGATGAGTTTGTTGTTCAATCAATGCGACTAATTCATCTTGAAATAACGCACAGTTATCAAGCAGTGTGTTAGCGTGATTGGTATAGCGATTATAAGCAAGTACTGCTGGAATCGCGGTAAACAAACCAAGTGCTGTTGCTAATAATGCCTCTGAAATACCAGGCGCGACCATGGCAATGGTTGCCTGTGACGTTTGCCCCAAAGCCTGAAAAGAAGACATAATGCCCCATACCGTACCAAAAAGACCAATATAAGGCGCAATAGCCCCCACCGACGCAAGAAAAGATAAATGATTTTCCATTGTTAACGCTTCTTTAGCTTGGCTTATTTGCATAGCACGCTGGATTGGTTCAAGCAGAATCGCGCCTTGTTTATTTAAGCGACCATACTCTTTAAATCCTGCATAAAAAATAGCCGACAAACCCTTTTTTTGGTGGCTATTTGCTACTTCGTTAAATAGCTGACTTAAATCACGTGTTTGCCAAAATCGCGTGGAAAAATGAGTATATTCTTGTTTCATGCGCCTGAAAAACCAAGCTCGTTGTAAAATCAATGTCCATGAGGTAATAGATGCTGCTGCTAAAAATAGCATGACTAATTTAACCACCCAGCCTGCTTGTAAAAAATATCCAATTACGCTTGTATGATGCTCCATTTTTGACCTCCTTATAGCAATATTAATATGGATGATGCATAGCTCTTATGTTGCATTTATATTTAGAGGCTTGAGCCCCAAATGCTGATAAGCCGCAGGTGAGGCCAGACGCCCACGCGCGGTGCGTACTAGAAAACCTTGTTGAATTAGATAAGGCTCAATCACATCCTCAATGGTTGATTTTTCCTCACCAATAGAGGCAGCCATGCTTTCAATCCCTACAGGCCCACCATCAAAGCGCTCAATAATCGCCAACAACAATTTACGGTCCATGATGTCGAGGCCGTGCTGGTCGACATCAAGCATTTGGAGCGCTTCATAGGCCATATCATAAGTAATAACTCCCTCGCCACACACCTCAGCAAAATCACGGACGCGTCGTAGTAAACGATTGGCAATACGCGGTGTGCCACGAGCGCGCTTAGCAATTTCACGTGCACCGTGTATATCTGTTTGAACTTTGAGTAAACGCGCTGAACGGCTGACAATATGGGTGAGCGCATCCGTTGAATAAAATTCCAATCGTTGCACAATACCAAAGCGGTCACGCAACGGAGAAGTTAAAGAGCCTGCTTTGGTTGTGGCACCAATTAACGTAAAGGCAGGTAAATCAATTTTAATTGAGCGCGCAGCAGGACCTTCACCAATCATAATGTCTAAATTATAATCTTCCATGGCAGGATATAAAATTTCTTCAATCACCGGGTGTAAACGATGAATTTCATCGATAAATAACACATCGTTTTTTTCTAAGTTAGTTAAGAGTGCGGCCATATCCCCCGCTTTTTCTAACACAGGACCTGATGTTTGACGCAAATTAACGCCTAATTCGCTGGCAATGATGCCTGCAAGTGTGGTTTTACCAAGCCCTGGCGGGCCAAATATTAAAACGTGGTCTAGCGCATCGTGACGATTTTTGGCTGCATCAATGAAAATACGCATTTGTTTTTGGATGGCTTCTTGCCCGATGTATTCATCTAATTTTAACGGACGAATGGCGCGGTCTATCGTATCTTCGGTAGAATGGTGAGTGGTTGCACTAATTAATCTATCGCTTTCTAACATATTTGTTCAAACCATTTAATTATTCAAAGCAGTCTAACATACTTTAATCACTTGATTTTGCTATTTCTTTTTTTTAATAAAAGTCTTTTTTGGCTTGTAATTTTTCGATTAAATACAGCTGACGATAATCTTCGAGCGTTAATTGATCTTTAAAAATAACCAGACGCTTTCTAACATTTTCTGTTTTAAATTCAATTAAACATAACAAGCCTGCATCAAGTAAAATTTGATGCGTATCAAAATAATACGTTGGTGATTGCGTGCTCTCGGTCATCGACCACTGCTTTTTTTCAAAACAAAGCTTAAGCGGTTTTTTTTGTGGAATATAGCGTTTATCACGTCTAAACCACAGGTAAATGACTAAACTCAACATCATAAACTTGACCGTATTTGCAAGGCTTGAATGTAGTACACAGCATACAGTCAACCCATATATCAGCCACACAACATGGCGATAAGTTTTGGAATTATCAAGGTTGATGTGATGAGCTAATAAGGTTGACAATATCGCGAATCTCAGTGGAATCCAGCGTATCTTCATGGCCTAATAACCAGTGATAAATCACAGGATCTGGGTAACTTAATAATGTTTCAAGGCTTGCGAGCTCTTTATCCGATAAATTTTCAAAATGGGTTTTTAAAAAAGCATCCAGTATTAAATCAAGTTCTAACATACCACGACGACATTGCCATTTTATTTTTGCTCGGCGCGCCAATTGATTCATGGGTGGCATCAGGTCATAAAATTTGGCATATTACCCAATCTTTTTCAAACGAGCAAATGAAAAATATGAATTCTTATCTGATAGCGGATAGGTGCTATACCTATGCAACCACCATACCTGAAGAATTAAGTTTTAAAGAAACGCAAAATTATTTATTCAATTTAAATCACCTAACGGCCGTGCAAATCTCAGGCGATAAAGCCGGTGATTTTCTCCAAGGCCAATTAACCTGCGATGTACGTGAGGTAAAAGAACATACCTGGCAGGCTGGCGCGCTCTGTAATTTGAAAGGTCGTATTCAAGCTTTAATGCACCTTTTTTATCAACATCACCAGTATCATTTGCTCTTAGCACATGATTTATGTGATGTGACCCTCACCGCACTTAGTAAAACAGCTTTGTTATCTAGAGTCGCTCTAACGCCTACTGCCATTCAAACCTTTGGTCTTTTAATCAATGAACCAACAGTTTGCCCAATCGCATTACCTAAAGCTGGCGAAGTTTTAACGCATCAGTTAGGGTTATGTGCCGCGCTTGATGGCAAACGCTTTCTTTTTATATACGAACCATCAACACATAAAAAGGATATTTTAAATTTATTTACCATAGATGAAACCCAACAGCGTGGTAGTTTAGGCTGGCATTACTTAGCTCTATACGCTCATGAAGCAAGTATTTACCCCCATACTCGTGCAAGCTTTTTACCCCACCGCTTAGAGTTGCCCAAGAAAAAATGGGTCAGTTTTGATAAAGGATGCTATAAGGGGCAGGAAATTATCGCACGCTTGCATTATCTGGCTAAAAGTAAACATGTTTTAAAGTTATTTCATGTTGAAACAACTCTACCTTGTACGCCAGGTGATGTATTAGTTGACCAAGACCACGCCGAGATGGGCGAGATTATCGATGTTTGCCCGACTCATGACGGTTTTTTGTTATTAGCTAGTGTAAAACTTAATCACTCGCTTAAAGGTGCTTTGCAAAGCAACCCTCAGCATATGTTTGATTTATCTTTAATCGATTAAGCCTAAATTTTCTTAACAAAGCAAAAGCAGTGGTATCTATTAATTATTTTAATGCCTAAGCTAAAGTTAAATATTTTAGTTTAGGCATATAGCGATTTAAACCGCAGCAACACCAGTTGTTTTAGAAGTTGCGTCATCACCAACAGCATGTTTAATTGCGCTACACACAGTAGCGATGGGTCGAGTGAATAAGCTAAATATTCTTAAGATAGGATCGATAACGGCGGAAGCTAACTGCCAAACACTGATACCAGCAGCAAAAAGCGCTATGGCACCGCCAATTAAAGTTACTTTTGCTGAAGTACCTAGTTTATTCTCTTCTTTAGCGAAAATTAAATTGCCAATTGCAAAAGGTAAAGCTAGTAAACACGCACCTGCAGCTATGAGTGATACTACTAAACTTAAAGCAGAGATGGCCAGTCTCGCTATAGGTAAAACTACCAGACATATCGGCGCTTTCAATACATCAGCTTTATTTCGATATGGCGTAAAAAATTTATAAGCGATTACATCGTTAATTGCCCCGCTAACTTCTAAGCATGCATCGAGAACATCCAACGCTGAATTTTCTTGCTCACTAACTGCCATATTTATCCTTCAACTTATTAAAAATTGACTGGATAATATTATAATTTATTGATCCAAGTCAATCTAAATGATCATAAAAAATTCATTTTATATCAAAATAATTCATCAATACATTATTCTTTCTCTGATAATTGCATGGTAGTTTGCGTTAAATCTAGTAACTCGCGAATGGCCACAAAAAACATGGTGTAATTTAGTACAGAGGCTGAACGCAGATCAGTTAAAATACGGCGCCATCTTTCAATAAGATGAGCGTGATGTTCTGACCATTTTCTAAAGCAAGTCATATAATCTTGTTGATTTTTATCAAGGTTAATGATGGCCGCTGTTAACTGGCGCTGTTGTAAATCTAGGTCATCGCGTAATGCCTCACGTGATAATGACTCCCAATTATTTTCAGTGGTATGCGCTATAACTTGTGAACGAATCCAGGGTAAATCCAGAAATTCACCGATACTAAAATAAACTTTGGCCACATCAGTAACGCTAATATCAAGCTTATAAGCCACATCAACAATATCAAGTGCTGAAAATAAAAAGTGGCTCATGGCCAACTCATGGGCCAAAGCGGCAGTAATGCCTAAATCCAGATATTGATTTAAATAGCCATCATAATGCGCATGGTTACCTTCTGAGAAAATAGCCGGAATCACTTTTTTAAGCTCAACCACACCAGGCGTATACAGTTTAATGGTCTTACCAATATTCAGTTTTAAACGTTGGTTGCGTAAAAACCATCGGGTTACCCGACGCAATAAACGCACATACATCATAATGATATCAGCTTGCTGCTCACCTGAAATGCTCTGCTCAATTACCTCTAGTTCTTGCCAAACCTTATCAATATCTAATACGCGGCGCGCAATCATATAAGCCCTTGCAATGGCGGAAATAGGCGCACCTGTTTCGTCTTCCATTCTAAAAGCAAACGCAAACCCCATTTCATTGACAAGAATATTACTCAGTTTGGTGGCAATAATTTCGCGTTTTAATTTATGGTGCTGCATCTCTTGGCTAAAGCGTTCTTGCAAAGGCTTGGGAAAGTAATGAATTAATAGTGTTTTAAGATACGCATCTTCAGGCACATTGGTCGCTAAAAGCTGCTCTTTAACAATCATTTTACTATAACAAAGTAATACCGCGATGGTGGGGGCGGTTAAGCCAGCGCCTGAGAGTTTACGCTCAAGCATGGCTTTTTCGTTAGGAATAAACTCAACAGCTCTATCAATTTTACCAGTGCGTTCAAGCTCATTAACAAAGCGGCTGTGTAATTGCAGTAAACGAAAACTTTGTGCGGTGGTTAAGCTAATAGCGCGCGTTTGTACATAATTATCACGCAGTACCAAAGCGGCTACCTCTTCGGTCATTTCTTCTAATAATTCATTGCGTTGCTTGTAAGTTAAATCACCGGAGGCCACCACACTATTTAATAAAATTTTGATGTTGACTTCTTTATCAGAACAACTCACCCCTGCTGAATTATCAATAAAATCGGTATAAATTAAGCCACCTTTGCTGGCATACTCAATACGCGCTAATTGGGTTAAGCCTAAGTTGCCACCCTCACCCACCACTTTTGAGCGCAGTTGTGAAGCATTGATACGAATGGCATCGTTGGTTCTATCGCCTACATCCAAATGACTTTCATTACTGGCTTTGACAAATGTACCAATGCCTGCACTCCACAATAAATCTACTTTAGCACGCAACAACACACGAATTAATTCATTAGGTTCAATGCTTGCTTGTTTGATGTTAAAGGCTTTTTTCATCTCGGGGCTAACCTTAATGAATTTAGCATTACGATTAAATACGCCACCGCCTGCTGAAATAAGCGTCTCATCATAATCTGCCCAACTTGAGCGTGCTAAGTTAAACAAGCGCGCGCGTTCTTTAAAACTTATTTGAGGGTCAGGCGAAGGGTCAACGAAGATGTGTAGGTGATTAAACGCACCCACAAGTTTGATATGTTCTGAGAGTAACATCCCGTTACCAAAAACATCACCTGCCATATCCCCGATACCAATAACGCTAAAGTCAGTGGTATCAATATTAACATTCATCTCATAAAAATGACGCTTAACCGACTCCCAAGCACCACGGGCGGTAATGCCCATTTTTTTATGGTCATAACCTTGCGAGCCGCCTGAGGCAAAGGCATCGCCCAACCAAAAACCATATTCAAGCGAAATCTCATTAGCGTAATCAGAAAAAGTTGCCGTTCCTTTATCAGCCGCAACCACAAGATAAGGATCGTCCTCGTCATAGCACACCACATTCTGGGGCTTGATAACCTCTTTACCTTGATAATTATCTGTAATATCTAACAATCCTCGAATAAATTGCTGATAACAATGAATACCTTCTTTTAAAATCTCTTCACGGGTGGTAAGCGTGGCTAACTGCTTTGGTACAAAGCCACCTTTGGCACCAGAGGGCACAATCACCGCGTTTTTAACTTGCTGAGCTTTCATAAGGCCTAGAATTTCAGTTCGAAAATCTTCTTTTCTATCTGACCAGCGCAAACCGCCGCGTGCCACTTTACCGCCCCTTAAGTGCACACCTTCAAACTGTGGCGCGTAGACAAAAATTTCAAATAACGGATGTGGTTTCGGTAACTTAGGGATGGCATGGCTATTAAATTTAATCGAAATATACGACTTGTATTTACCCTGCGCATCTTTCTGATAAAAATTGGTACGAATAGAGGCGTTTATTAACTGTATATACTGTCGAATAATTTTATCTTCATCTAAATTAGTCACATCATCTAAAGCTTTTAAGATGACTTCAATTTGTTCACGACATTGATTATCGCGACTGCTGATTGAACCAGGCGTGAAACGTTGCTCAAAAAGCTGCACTATCATGCGTGCGATGTGTGGATTTTTACTTAATGCCGATTCGATATATTCTTGGCTAAATGTAAAAGCAATTTGTTTAAAATATTTAGCATAAGCTCGTAAAATTGCGACTTGTCGCCAGTTTAACCCTGCGGCTAATACCAATTGATTAAAACCATCATTTTCAACCTCACCAAACCATACCTTAGCAAAAGCCGTTTGAAAAAGTTCTTTGATTTCATCAATAGTAAAATGAATTTTGCCAACATATTGCAACGTAAAATCATTAATCCACGCACATTGGTCGTGTGAAAACTTTAAAAGATAAGGTCGCTCACTAATGGCTCGCATACCTAGGCGCTCAATGATAGGTAAAACATCTGAGAGCGTAACTGTTGAATCAAGCTGATATATTTTCAACCTAAAGCCTTCGGCATTATCATCAAGTGGTTGATAAAAATTAATAACCAATGGATTATCATTGGATAAATCTTCTAAATGCTTGATATCATAAACGGCTGTACGTGGGGAGAAATTATCATGATAACTTGCCGGGAATGCGCGATGATAGCGCGCATAATAACGATTGGCCGCCTCTTCACCAAAACTTTCCACTAAATAATGTTTTAAACCATCAGCCCATGAACGCCCGATTTCAATCAATTTTTGTTCTATTTCTTTAAAATTCCAGGCTATATCGTTTTTGGGGTCAGTGCGCACAATAAAATGAATACGTGCTAATACTGACTCTGAAAAAGTAGTGGAAAACGTAATATGGTTACTGTGAAAGCTTTCGGCTAAAACATTTTCCATGGCTTGTCTAAGCTCGGTATTAAAGCGCTCTCTTGGCACAAAGACCAAACAGGATACAAAACGCCTATAAACATCCGTACGGGCAAACATACGAATACGGCGGCGTTCTTGTAAATGATAAACCCCCATAGCCATTTCTAATAACTCATCTTCTGAGGCTTGGATTAAGTCATCACGCGGTAATGTTTCTAGAATATTGAGCAATACTTTGCCAGAGTGACTGCGATAACTAAATTGAGAATTATTCATAATCAACGCCACTTTGTGACGCAAGAAAGGAATATGTTTGGGGTTAGTGTTATAAGCCGCTGACGTATAAAGACCCACAATACGACGCTCACCTATCACCTGGCCATGTTGATTAAAACGCTTGATGCCAATATAGTCAGTGTAGGCATGGCGATGTACTGTGGATTCAGTATTAGTTTTGAACATAACCAATGCGCGCGGCGATAAAATAAGTTCACGTGCTTCAGGTGTCATGGATGAAATATTACGCGCACAAGGCTTACTCATTGACGCACGTAATACACCAAGCCCTGTATCGGCTAATGGTTGTAGAATTGTCTCATTATTTTCTTCAATAATTGCATAATCTCTGACGCCTAGAAAAGTAAAATGATGGTCTTCAATCCAATTCAAAAAAGCTTTAGTTTCTTCAATTTCTTCAGGGTCAATAAAATCAGTCGATTTATCTAGCTCACTAATCATCTCGCGAACTTTTTGACGCATGAGCGGCCAATCCTCAACGACCGCACGATTGTCTTCTAAAACACGCTCAAAATTTTGATGCAATTCATCTAATACGGTGGGATTGGTTTGCCTATCAATTTCAATAAAAATAGGGGCTTCAACTGAAAGATTATCGTCTTGTTGAGAACCTCTTGGCAAAATTTCAACAATTTTATCTTCAGCATCTCTTTTTACACAAAAAGCCCCCATGTGAATAACCAGATGAGATACTAAGTTTAATTTATTGATGGCCATGCGCAGTGAATCAACTAAAAACGGCATATCTTCGGTGATAACCTCTACCACTGTATGCGTTGTTTGCCAGCCATGACGTTCATATTCAGGATTATAAATTCGAATTTTTGTTTCATTAGATCGGCGTTGTTGTAATAGTGTCCAAAAATTAATCGCCGCACCATACAAATCATCAACCTGCCAATCTTGTAAATCTGCCAATGCTACGGTTGAGTAGAA
>PKDH01000059.1 GCA_002863045.1 Legionella sp. | reverse complement strand
ACGAGGTTAAAAATTAAAGCGCTATCAAGGACGATGGACTCACTCATAATAATGACACGCTTTTATTGGCAACCTCGACCATTTTCCCCCTCTCTTTCGCGCTAGATTCGGCGATTTGCTAAAAATATTTTATACTGACTCTTTTATGACCTTAAAGGAGCATATCTCATGTCAATGCGGGTAGAGTCAGATAGTATGGGTAACATTGAAGTACCTGGTGATAGTTATTGGGGTGCGCAAACAGCGCGCTCTTTGCATCATTTCGATATTGGTCATGACATCATGCCCAAAGAAGTTACCCATGCTTTTGGTGTATTAAAAAAAGCAGCAGCCATCACCAATTTAGAACTAAAAAAACTATCGAATACTCAAGCTGAACTTATCATTCAAGCAGCCGATGAAGTCATGCTTGGACAATTAGATGCGCATTTTCCATTACATGTCTGGCAAACTGGCAGTGGTACGCAATCGAATATGAATGCCAATGAAGTGATTGCCAATCGTGCCATTGAAATTGCTGGCGGCAACATGGGCAGTAAAACGCCGATTCACCCAAATGACATGGTGAATATGTCACAATCATCCAATGATACCTTCCCAACTGCCATGCACATTGCCACCGCCTGTGCTTTAACGCAAAAATTGCTGCCAGCGGTAAGCAAGCTTAAGCACGCCTTAAGTGTTAAGCAAAAGGAATTTGACGATATTGTTAAAATTGGACGCACGCATTTACAAGATGCCGTACCCTTAACACTTGGCCAAGAGTTTTCAGGCTATGTGGCGCAATTAGATGCCTGCATCCATCATTTAAACGCCACCCTACCACAGGTTTACGAGCTGGCACTAGGCGGTACAGCCGTGGGAACAGGCCTTAATACCCACCCGGAGTTTGCCGAAAGGGCGGCGGCACACATTGCTGATTTGACCAATTTGCCTTTTGTGAGCGCGCCTAACAAATTTGCGGCCCTAGCCGCCCATGAACCACTGGTAATGGTACATGGTGCGATGAAAACACTGGCGTGTGCGCTGATGAAAATTGCCAATGATGTGCGCTGGTTAGGCTCAGGGCCGCGTTGTGGTTTAGGCGAGTTGACGCTGCCTGAAAATGAACCCGGTTCGTCCATCATGCCAGGCAAAGTGAATCCTACTCAGTGTGAAGCCATGACCATGGTATGTGCACAGGTTTTAGGCAATGATACGGCCGTAGGGTTTGCAGCAAGCCAGGGTAATTTTGAACTCAATGTATTTAAACCGGTGATTATTTACAATATTTTGCATTCATTAAATTTATTAAGTGATGCGTGTCATTCGCTGCGCAAATTTTGCATTGAAGGGCTTAGCGCCAATCGTGAGACAATTGCGCATTATCTTGAAAATTCCTTGATGCTCGTAACTGCATTAAACCAACACATTGGCTATGATAAAGCAGCACATATTGCCAAAACCGCTCATCACAACAACACCTCATTAATGCATGAGGCAGTCAAGCTTGGCTATGTAACCGAAGCGCAATTTAAAGCATGGGTGCGCCCAGAGCAGATGATTCATCCTTGAGTGTTAAGCAGTGCTTGAACATTATTGCTAAATACCCACAACATGCCGCGATTAATTTCGCGGTATAAACTATTTTTTGAATCGATAAACCCTACCCCGACCTGTTGATTGGCGGCTTTTAATGCGCGTATTTTAGCTTGAGTTAACAACAGATAATGACCCAATACACCACCAAACTTAGCATCCATACTCAAGCGACAAAAATAAGCAGTGTTGATGTGAGTTGCAACTAACAAGATAGCCGCTGGTACAAACACTTGGGCTAGTTCAAAAGCAAGCTTGGCATCAAGCACCAAGAGATGGTAATCATCCGCTGCGCTAAGCGAGGATAATAATTCGGCTAAATGGTGATAATTTTGAGCAGGCTCTTTAATTTCAATAAAAAAATGAACATTTTGGTGGGTCGTGATAACTTCTTTTAGAGTCGGAATATCAGGTACTAGAGTGCGCAATTCTTGAAAACTTAAAGCTTTAATGGCTTTATCATGCCGCCATAACCGTTTTAAGGTAGCATCGTGATTGACCACCCATACCCCATCGCGCGTTGCATGAATGTCTAACTCGATACCCCAGCACCCCAATGCCACCGCTTGACTAAAAGCTGCTTGCGTATTTTCAGTGATATGAGCATCATGCGCACCACGATGAGCAATGATACGTGTTTGATGAAGCTTTAGAGCATGAGGTTTGCTTCTTGGTATCGCCGCAAAAAGATGATTTAAGCTGTTTTCTATTTGATCAGTCCAGGTCAATTTTTTTCCTTGGGTTAAAAATCAGCCAGCGCTTGACCCATTTGTACTTTGGGCGCGAAACCTTGGGGTAGTTGCCAGCGTAGTTTAGCGTTAGCCGGCACCAATAACACCACTGTTGAGCCTAACTTAAAATAAGCCAAATCTTGCGCTTTTAGAAAATGATGAGGATGGGCGTGATAATCAAACTGCTGTATATCTTTTGTACGCTTAAGGTCACCCGTCCAACTCGTGCCAATGGCACCCACAATGGTTGCACCCACAAGCACCATCGCCACCTGACCTATATCAGTATCAAAAAATAATACCAAGCGCTCATTACGCGCGAACAAATTAGGTACACCGCGCACGGTCACCGGTTGCACTGAAAATAAGCGTCCTGGCAGGTAGTGCATATGCGTTAGATGACCTTCTAGTGGCATATGCACACGATGATAATTATGCGGTGCTAGGTAAAAAGTCATAAACCGCCCACCTTCAAAATAATTGGCTTTGCTGGCATCACTCATTAATAAATCTTGAACGGTATAAAAGCGCTGCTTGGCCTGGATTAAACGACCCTCATGAATTTCATGGGTTTCACTTAAAACGCCATCTACCGGCGAAACAATTGGCTTATCGGCAATAGGGCGCGCGCTCGCTTTAAGCTGTCTGATGAAAAAATCGTTGAATGTGGCGTAGGCTTTAGGATTGGTTTCTAGTGCTTCTTCTAAATCAATTTGAAAACGCGCCATAAAATAGGCAATTAAGCGGTCTTTAACCGCTGGATGTCGGCTATCTGCAAGCTTGCCGGCCAGGTGGGTTAGAGCATGTTTGGGCAACAAACGATGCAAAAGTGTCGTCAAACCATCTTTCATAAAAAATAGTGCTAAACATCAATAAACGCTCATCATAACGCAAAACTCATGACGCATCTATTTTTAAAAAAGTGCTTTCTTCAGCTGGAATAAAAGCTGGCGCAAACTCTTTGAGTGATTGCAAATAACCTTGAATGTGGGCGTTATCGGCTAAATTAATCTGCATGACCAATTGATAAGCACTATTTTTTTCATAAAGCTTTTGTTGAGCAATATGTAACTGCATATGGCTGATTAAGCGCTGAAATACATAAGTGGTGAGCGAGGTGCTTTCAATGCCACCTTCACTAAAAATACGCGCTAAAATTTCTGTATTACAAGCTTTAGGGTTATCTTTTATAAATGCTTTAATATATTGGCCACGGTGTTTGGTAGACCATAGATAAGACAACACCGAGGGTTCGTATTGCCTCAAAGCTTCATCAATGATGTTATGTCGAAAGGTTTCAGGCATCATGGTTTGCACCCAGCGATAAAGGCACTGATTCACTTGCGTTAAATGAGTATGTGAGCGTATGTGATTAAATCCTGGGTGAGTTTTGGCTAAATTAACGGCATGTTCAGCGTAGCACACCGCGTTAAACTCTCCTTTTTCAAATGCTGTCGCCACACTTATTAAACTAAGTGTGTACAAATTACTTTCATCTTCTAATAATTTTTGCATCAAATAGCGGACTAAAAGCGTATTAAGTGAATTTGCTTTGGTACCACCTGTGCTTAAGATAAAGCCTAACTTATCAAGATTAGTTTCTTGACTTAATTTTAAATAAATTTGCACAGGCTCGCTGCGTGCTTTGTTAGATAACGACAAACTAAGTGGTTCGTATAAATCGATAATGACCGCCAAAATATGTGCATTAAAATCAAGCGTGGTCATTTTTTCAACCCAGTTAAACAATAAAATTAATGCCGCATCGATCACCTCTTGATGGGTGTGTTGATAAACAGAGGTTGTTCGATAAACACTTGGGGTGAGGGGCAGATGATTAGGTTTTTGCGCTAAATTATCCGTTAATTGGATTGCCTTAAGAAAGTTTGAAAGTTTTCCCAAACCTTTATCGATGATGTTTGAAACCATATCATAACGGCTTAATTCCTGTTCAAAATCAGCGATATGTTGCTCTATGCTATGAATAAAGGTTTGATTATCTGCCCATGTTAAGGCGAACTCATTGATATCATAATAAATTTGAGTCGCTTGCAATACCTGCTCATAAAAGTAACCCATGCAGGTTGCTTCATCGATACGCGTGATGATGCGCTCTTCGTTAAAATCGGTTGAGTTATCTTCAACAAACTGCCAGGCATCCATTAAACTATCTGGATGTGTGGGTAAAGCCAGGCATTGCGAAACGGACAATGAATTTGCGGCATGAATTTCCTTTTTTACCCAAGACTGTATTTGGTACAAAATGGCTTTAAGTTCAGGCAGATGCGCATCACGCCATATTTGATGATAACGCTGCTGGTAACGCTGCTTATCCCCTGAGCCTGCATCAATAATACGCGCGGCTGTTTGGGGCCTTTTGGTGAGATATTGACAAAAATCAGGAACAAACGCGCCAACATCATTTTTTTGGCAGCCTTTGTAATAAACCGCAACTTGATAAAGTTCTTGATATTTTTGTCTAAAAACCTCCATAAAATGCATAATCAGAGGCTGCTTGTAGGTGGTGTGATTAAATAAATGCGGATGAGCATGTTCAACATTCTGTTGTTTCACTGCTGACAAATCACTGATATTCAACAAAAGTGTGCCAAAATGTTCAAACAAATGCTGCCTAACAACCTTAGAATCCAACCATATTAATTTGGCTAAAATGGCATCAAACATCTGTTCATGGAAACGTGTTACACCCGCTAGTGCGCGAAAAGCTTCATAATTCTTGTAACTTTTGGCCATATTAATGGTGGTCGGACAATAATTTGTAGGCCAATAAGTGCGTCCAGCGATGTTGGGAAAATTACTTAAGTGCAAGCGCGTTAAATGGGATGTTTTTTCAGGTAGTTTATGTGCCACACCATCAACCAAGCGTGCACCTTTAAATAGGTAAGTTTTAGAGTAATGCGTCATATCGTTATCAAAAATGATGCGTCTACCTGTATCATCGATGCCAATATTGCCAGGATGCATGTCATCATCTTCATCAAACCAACGCTCAACCAATAATTCGGCAATGTTATCGGCAATTAAAGTTTCAACGCCAGGTGATAGCGCCTCTCTTTCGGTAGCATCTTCAGGCCACATGCATAACCAGCCACCTAGCATGGTTTTAAGGTTAGATACCTCATAGGAAAATGTTCCTTTGATGCAATCACCATCAAATACCAAGCATTCCTGGGGCATACAGCCTGGGATGGAAATATGGGCAAGCACACTTGTAAATACCGAGTATTGCGCAAGAATTTGTGGATAGGTGTCATCCAGTGGCTTATAAAACCCAAATGCCGTGGTGCCATCGGTATGTTTTAACGCACATTTAACCACCTGATGCCCTGAGCTAGGTAACATTTCATCAGTGAGAAATTGCAACTGTTGCAGTTGTAAGGCTTTTATAGGCAACACCATGTGCGGACAAATCCTTATGACCTGAGGGGGTTTCCTATATTAATCAAAAAAAAATAATAAATTCAATGGCAGGCATATGGCGTAACCTATGAGTTAAGCTTAAATGTTTAAACAAGCCGTAATACAGGCTTCATGGGAATATGAGTTGGCTTTAAGAGCATAAGCCCTAACAACCCCATCAAGCTTAGACTTAATCCAGGCCACCAAAGCTGGTGATGTTTCACGGCAAGCTCAGCTAAAGGCAGACTTAAGGTACCAATACTTGCCGCCAATGCCCAAACAACTGAGACACCTTGGCAGCGATGATGCGCTGGTAATTGTAAATATAAAAAATAAAAAAGTGCTGTACAAATCAAGCCGTTACTAACAACATAACCTAATAAACCCAACACAATCCCAATGTAGTAGTGATAAAAAGTACTAAAAAATAACACAGGGCCGGTAACCATGACTGCAAGCATGCTGCTTCTTATCACAAGATTGACTTGTCGCACCGAGATAATCGAGGCCAAAATAACCGCAAGTATAGCGGCTGATAATTGCGTTAAAGCGCCAATACTTGTACAAATGATGGGGCGCCAGATATGCGCATCGATGGCACAAGATACCCAAAAAACATTACAAATATACACAGTCATACTGACAAAAGCGGCCACCAAAGCAATATTGATTAAACCTTGATGGTGCTGCTCCCAGGTCATTTTAAACAACGCTGAGCGTTCAAATTCTGGCGATTCGGTTAAGCTTTTGCGTAAAAAACAGACTAAAAGTGACACAAGCCCAACTAAAAAAAATACTTGTCGCCAGGTTAGTGCTTGAGATGCTTGCAGGAGCGAGCTGATAAGCCCACCTAAGAACATGCCAGCGGCTCCACTGGCAGCTACCAAGCTACCAGCAAAAAGCGCATTACGATAAGGCGTGTGTTCAACAATAAACATAGCCGCGGTATTAATCTCCCCGCCTAACGCCAAACTTTGTAACACACGACAGGTCAATAAACCAAAAGTGGCAAATAAACCAATATGGTTGTAGGTTGGCAATACACACATGCCCAAAGTGGCTATACCCATCAATGCCGCGGACCACATCATGGGTTTTTTACGTCCCATTTTGTCAGCATGTCCCCCAAAAAGCCAACCACCAACAGGTCTAGCACAATAAGCAATGGCAAAAAGGATAAATGATAACATCAACCCCTTGCTTGAGTGGGGGAAAAACTCTTTTGCAAAGACACTTTTGGCCAAATATAAATACAACGTAAAATCAAGCCACTCTAAAAAAATCAAGGCAAGCGCCGTACACAAGGCCAAACGTTTCATGAAAAAGCTACCTGTAACAAAAAAAATCATATTGGAAAGCAATCATATCAAATAACCACAAGTTTCGTCACGTTTTGCAAGCCTCTTGGTAAAAAATGACCACGTCGGCCACGTTCACCACGATAATAATCCAAGTCACATGGCTTGAGCGTAAAATGTCTTTTACCTGCATGCACTACCAACGCGCTATTCTCAGTTAAAATTTGTATATCCACCAGAGCGTCTTCCTGATTTTGCATGGTTGATGTGCTGATATTAATCAGCTTATTACCACGACCTTTGGCCAGCAGGGATAATTCACTTGTCAGAAACACCAGCAAGCGCCCCCTTCGAGTTACACAGGCTACACTGCTTTGAGCTGTATCCATTAATTGCTGGGGTGGCAACAAACGACTGTGCTCAGGTAGTTTAAAACAAGCTTTACCACTGCGATTTTTAACATAAAGCTCACTTGTGAGAATTTTAAAGCCATAGCCGGCATCACAAGCCAATACCCAACATGGCGCTTCTTGGCTACTAATTAATGCTTCAAAGCTGGCATTCTCACTTAAATTTAAACGACTGGCCAAAGGCTCGCCCTGGCCGCGCGCTGAGGGAAGGGTATGTGCTGGTAGGTTATAAACTTTGCCTTCACTATCGAAAAAAATAATCAATTGATTGGTTTTAGCCGCTATTTGCGCTTTAAAAGCATCATGGGTTTTATAACTTAATTCACGCCCATCAACCTCATGCCCCTTTGCCGCACGCACCCAACCTTTCTCTGATAGCACCACGGTGATAGGTTCTATGGCTATTACCTGCTCTTCTTTCAAGGCTTGAGCATCCTCACGCTCAACGATGGGTGAGCGTCTGGCATCACCAAACATGAGGCCATCGGCTTTGATTTCTTTTTTGATTAGATGATTAAGCTTTTTATCACTGCTTAATAAAGCTTCAAGCGTGTCACGCTCTTTAGCAAGGGTTGTATGTTCGGCTTTGAGTTTAAATTCCTCAAGTTTAGCCAGGGTGCGCAATTTGATATCTAAAATTGCTTCAGCTTGGGTATCACTTAGGTTAAAACGCGAGATTAACGCCGCTTTGGGCTCATCTTCTTCACGAATAATGGCAATGACCTCATCGATGTTTAAAAGCGCAATCAACAAACCTTCAATAATATGCAACCGTTGCGCGAGTTTAGCCAAACGGTGTGCTAGACGCCTTTTAACAGTTTGCACACGAAAATAAAGCCATTCGGTTAAAATAGTTAATAGATTTTTCACCCGCGGCTTACCATCCAAACCAATCATATTCAAATTAACGCGATAACTGCGTTCTAAATCGGTGGTGGCAAACAAATGAGACATCAATGCACTTGTATCAACACGCGATGATTTTGGTATGAGTACGATGCGTGTAGGATGCTCATTATCTGACTCATCACGAATATCCTCAAGCCAGGGCAATTTCTTTTGGCTCATTTGGGCGGCAATTTGCTCGATGATTTTCGCCCCTGATACCTGATAAGGTAATGCGGTTATCACCACATGTTGACGCTCTGCTTGATAGACGGCGCGCATTTTAATCGACCCTGTACCCTGGGCATACATTTGCATGATTTGGACAGGGGAGGTAATGATTTCAGCGTTTGTGGGAAAATCTGGGCCTTTAATAAACTGGCTTATATCTGCAAGTGACGCTTTGGGGTTATCAATAAGATGCACACATGCTTGAGCTACTTCAAGCGCGTTATGCGGTAAGATATCCGCTGACATCCCAACTGCAATTCCAGTTGCTCCATTTAATAGCACATTAGGCAATCGTGCTGGCAAAAGTGCCGGTTCTTTGAGGGTGCCATCAAAGTTATCAACCCACTCGACTGTGTCATAAGGCAATTCAGCTAACAAAACCTCAGCATAAGGCGATAGCCGCGCTTCGGTATAGCGCATAGCCGCAAACGATTTAGGGTCATCCGCTGACCCCCAGTTACCCTGGCCATCCACAAACGGATAACGATAAGAAAACGCCTGAGCCATTAATACCATCGCTTCATAGCATGCCGAATCACCATGCGGATGAAATTTACCCAATACATCGCCTATGGTGCGTGCCGATTTTTTATATTTGGCGCTGGCTTTTAAACCTAACTCAGACATCGCATAAATAATACGTCGCTGCACAGGTTTTAAACCATCAGCCAAACTAGGCAACGCTCTATCCAAAATCACATACATAGAATAGTCAAGATAGGCTTTTTCAGTAAATTGAGTTAAAGGCTGTGTTTCAAAGTCAGCAAAGGTCATGTTGATTTAAATTTAACAAGATATAGATGAAAAGCATTAAAGCACATCAGCTGATGATTTTCATCCACATTGCTGCCATCAAAGCGGTGGATGGGAGTGTGAGCAGCCAGGTTAAAAGGATACGTTTTATCACTGGTTTGAAGGTCATATTTAAACGATGCTCAAAACCAACCCCTGTAATGGCGCCGGTTACAGTATGAGTTGTTGACAGTGGAATCCCTAAATCAGTGGCAGCATAAATCACTAAAGCAGCACTGGTTTCAGCAGCTGACCCTTTAACAGGATTTAAATCGGTAATCTCAGTCCCCATAACCCGCACAATGCGCCAGCCACCGGCAAGCGTGCCCAAGCTTATGGTCAACTGTGAGCTGATAATGACCCAAAAAGGTACGTAAAACGTCTCACCAAGCCAGGAGGCTGAAAACAATAAACTTGCCACAATGCCCATGGTTTTTTGGGCATCATTGCCACCATGGGTTAAGCTTAGTAGGGCAGAGGAAGCTAGTTGTATATAGCGAAAATATCGTGTCCATGCCGCGTGTGGATAAGCGCGTACAATGGCACTAAAAACCATCATCATAAGCCCACCGACAAACATGCCCACAATGGGTGCGACCACCATACCAGCAACCACCTTGATAAGCCCCCATTGATTCAAAGCACTTAAGCCCGCACAACTTAGCGCACCGCCTACCAAGCCGCCAATTAATGCATGGGAGGAGCTTGAGGGCATGCCATAAAACCAGGTGATTAACCCCCAGGTAATGGCACTTAGCAAAGCTGAACAAATAAGCGTGCTATTCATTACTGAGGCGATTACCAGGCCATGACCAATCGTTTGAGCAATATTTAAATGAAACACCAAAAAGGCAATAAAATTGAAAAAAGCGGCCCACATCACCGCCTTTAAAGGCGTTAACACGCAGGTGGCTACAATGGTCGCAATTGAGTTAGCCGCATCATGAAAACCATTGATAAAATCAAACACAAATGCCATTAAAATTACCGCGATTACAAAGCTTGTCTCAACCATCGTTATCCTTAACGTTTATGGTACGTTTAACCGTAGTAACTGATTGACGTCATGGTTTTTGCCATCAAGCGCATGGCTTTTTTAATGACCAAAGGCAGCTCATAAGCGCCCATTTGGATAGCAAGCTCAGCATGCTGCTGCTCATCTTGGTGCATCTGCGTTAAAATCGCCTGAGTTTTTGGGTCTATTTGCGCTAAATTGGCCAAGTGGCCGGCCAAATGCTTGGTGACTTGACGCTCCGTTTCAGCCACAAAGCCTAAGCTTACGCTATCGCTAATACAGCCTGCCATCGCGCCTAATATAAATGACAAACCATACCACAGGGGATTTAAGCGGCTGGGGCTTGCATGCAACGCTTCTAAACGAGCAGCACACCATGCCAGATGCGCTTTTTCTTCTAAAGCCGACGTTTTCATTTGTATTTTCATTTCTGGTGAGCGAGCACCAAGTGCTTGGCCTTGATAAAGTGCTTGCGCACATACCTCGCCGGTGTGATTAACCCGCATAAGGCCGGCGATGTGTTGTTGTTGTTTGATGGTTAAGGGCGGCTCTGGTAATTCTGACCCAGGATAGCTTTTAGTGACTGCTGATGGCGCCAGCGTTTGTAACACTGAATCAACTTCGTGAACGATTTTATCCATTAAACTTAAATGACGCATAGAAGCTACCTTTATAGTGGCGATTTAAAGTATAAGTATTTGCTTAAATTTAGCATTTTTTGGCACTTAAACAAATCATAGACAAGACTGGGGATTAAGCTTAAGATACAGCTCTTTTGCCTCCCATAAGATCATTGTGAGCATATCTAAATCTATTTTTGATGGGCTCGGCTCGGCCTCAGGTGTGGCTTGGCCGCTGTATGGTTTATTATTTACCGCACTAGGCTTGGCCTCGGGAGGTATTGCCGCCATTTCTTTGAGCATTGTATGCACAAGCTTATTTTGTACGCTTAGCACCACGGTATTTATCGTAACTTATTGGCAAATGCGCCAAGATACTAAAAAACGTCGCCAAAAGCTGGACGATAAAGAAAACGATGTCGCCAAACAAATAACGGCTTATTTATGTCAATTCCAACAAGCATCTGATGATATTAAAAACCGCATCAAAGAAAACGCCCTAAATGCAAAAAATTCAAATACGAATATGAAGGCTTTGCGCATCATGAATCAGTGGCTCACCCAACAAGATACTTCTGAAAAATCGTTTAATAGTACAGAAATCACCCAAGCCATACACCATTTACCCCTCGCCTCACCGTTTCCATTTAAAAAGGTGGGGTTGGCAGCCTTAACAGGTTTTATTGCCCCTTTTGGCAGTATTGCCGGCGGAGGCAGCGGTTTGTTAAATGTGTTAGTGACGCTAGGTTTGGTGAGTTCAGCTTTAACTCCGACTATTAGCCTGGTATTGTTATCAACCGCGCTGGTGGTAAGCTTAACTTTTGCAAGCTATTTTATGTACAACGCTTACCGCGCTGCCACTCAAACAGCACGCATTGCCAAATTTAAAGCCTTAAGTCAAGAGCTTACGGCACTACAACAAGACCTGACCAATCAACTTGAGCCTACAACTACGCCACCTGAAGAACCCGCATCATCAGAAGCCCCACAAAGCTATGGCACTCATTTTAAACCCGCCTCTTCACCTAAAGGACAAGACGCTATAAGATATCGCACCAAGCCTATTAAACAAGGAATGTGATGTCACTGATTAATTTACTGGTTATTATTTTATTAACACTACTCATTTTAGGTGGTATCAATGCCTTTATCCCGATGGCACCTCTGATTAAACGATTGTTAAATTTTTTAGTTTTGATCATTATCGTACTTTATATTTTGCAGTTTTTTCACTTGATAAAACAGGTATTACCCCTGCCTCATCTTAGCTAATAATTTTTATGGTTTTGAGCACTTTGCCGGTGTTGCACCCTCATCGTCCTGGTTATCAGGATGGTGAGGGTTTGAGAATAAACTTGAACGTTTACCAAGCACTGTTACCGCAGGCGTTGCGATTTGCGCTAAAAGATTTTGACCATCTAGCCAAATTCCTTTTAAGTTTAAGCGTGGATTTTTTTTAAAAACCTCGGCGATAAAGGGTATAAAATTAACATTCGTATCTAAATCATTCGCTTCACCTAAATCAACCATCTGAATATCGCGCGGTAAGATTTCAAGTAAATTTTTTAAATTTACTGGCTCAAAATTAAAAATATCATTATCAGCGATATAAAGTTCTTGGATGGTAGCGGGCAAATGTTCTATCAGCTTAAAAAAATTAAGTTCGTTTACTTCACTAGATTCTAACGATATCGACTGAACAGTTTCAGGAATGGCACAAGCAAATGTTTGTAATTCGGTACTAGATAATGGCCGTAAATCATTATTATTTAAAACCAAAGAAATTACAGAGCTGGGTAAATTTTGCATGAGTAACAGCAATTTATCGGCAATATTATCTTCATCATCCTCTTCATCATACGGATTGCTAAAGGAAAGCTCTAACTTTTGAAGTTTACTAGGCAACTGTTCTGCAAAGGTTTGAAAAGCTATTGTGGAGCGACAAAATAAATCAGTTGTATAAAAACATAGCGTACCAATATCATCAGGTAAAGCATTCATTATATGGTTTAAATCATGATTGTTTATAATTTGTTTTGTAATGTGTCCTTCAATAATTTGCCCTCTAATTTCGACACCCGTATTCTCTGGTAGCGCGCGCAACTCATCTAGCTGTGCTTGTGTTAAAGGAAACGTGACCTGATATGCTTCTTCAACCATATAAACTTATTGGTTGGTTTATTGAATGCGCATATATAACGTTTTATGACCAATAGATCAATTAAAAAAACATTATTTTTTTGGGTACTGTCTTGCCGGTGTTGCATCCTCATCCTCATCATCGTCATGTTCATTTTGCGGAGGGTCTAAAAACAATCGTGAACGTTTGCCAAGTACCGTTATAGCAGGCGTTGCCGTTTGCGCTAAAAGATTTTGGCCATTTAGCCAAATTTCTTTTGACCTTAAGCGTGGATTTTTTTCTAAAATTTCGGCGATATGGGGCGTAAAATCAATATCGCTTAAATCAACCTCCTCGCTTAAATCAACTTTTTGAATAGCGCGCGGTAGAATGTCGAATAAATTTTTTAAATTATCTGGATCAAAATCAAACAGGCCATTATCAGCTATATAAAGTTCTCGAATGGTAGCGGGCAGATGTTCTATCAATTTAAAAAAATTAAGTTCATCTAATTGACTAAACTCTATTGATAGCGTTCGAATGGTATTAGGAATAGCTTGGGCAAATGTTTGTAGTTCTGTCTCACTCAATGGAGATAAATTATTGCCATTTAAAACCAAATAACCTACTGATTTAGGCAAATTTTTCATCAATAAAATTAATTTATCAGCAATATTTTCATTTAACTGATTACCAAAAGCAATGTCTAATATTTTAAGGTCAACAGGTAGGTGTTCTACAAACGTTCGAAAAGCGGTTATAGAACAATTAAATAAATGAGTTCCATAAAAACTTAGTGTGTCAGTATCATTGCGTAGAGCACCCATCAAACAGCTTAAGTCATCATCTTGTATTTCTTGGCGTTCGATACGGATATGAGCCTTGGGTGGTAATGCACGCAACTCAGCAAGTTGTATTGGTGTTAAAGGAAATGTGACTTTGTATGCTTCATCCATCATAAAACCTAGTTAGTTAATTCGTTAAATGAATGGATATAATACTAAATGTTTTATAAGAAAACAAAATATTTATTTTATTTACTTAATTCTTTATTTAGGCATAACGCAAGATCATCACTAAAAAAGCAACAAAAGCGATTAAAATCAATGCCAAAATGCCCATGGTCGAAAAACTTTTGCTAAGATTTTGACGGTTAAATTGGTCAGGACGATGTTTGATGGTGCGATACATCCACCATACGATTAGGCCCGCGCCTAGTAATGCCAGTAACTGATAAAAGGTTTGCATCGCTATTTTTCTCCCTGCGTTATAAATTCAAAAGCATCCGCGTGTATATAAGCGGCTCCTACTCCTGCCCCAACTAAGTGCCTGCGTAACTCATAGGCCATCTCAAACGGGCCGGCGATAACCACTTGATGGGTCATTAAATCTTTTTTTGCTAATATTTTGTCGACCAACCGCTCAGGGTGGGCACCAGTAATCATTGGGCAGTAGTTTAAAAAATCATACTTTTTAGCCCAATTCATTACTAACTCATTAGCATATAAGTCATCTACCGCCCGCACACTCCAAATTAACGTCACATCGACAAGAGGCTTATGTATCAAATACTCAAGCATGGCTTTAATAGGCGCGAACCCAGTGCCACCGGCTATCAGTAATATAGGCTTATCAGCATGCAGACATCCCACGTGGCATAAGCCCAAGGGCAGGCGCAAAGTAAGTGGCTGCTGTTTGCTCATTTTTTGTTGTAAAAAAGAGATGATACGCATAAGAGAATTATCGCGTACGTGTAGTTCCAGCAGCTCACCTGGTTGGGCAGCATTGGCAATTGAGTAGCTTAAAAATTGCGCTTGATGTTTAAATTGTAAATATTGACCTGGTTGATAGTTTATAAAAGGCGCGAGCTTTAGATGCACACATACAATATCTGCAGTTAAAGATGTCAGTTGAGTGATCAATGCTTGGGTTTCACGCACCTTTTATTCCTAATTTTGCATAATGACCATGCATATTTATTTAGAATTCTGCACCAGACGACTTACTTATAAGGTTTATGGTTTAAATCAACGCTTATTCTTCTTGACGCTTCATTGCTTCAAAAAACTCGGCATTGGTTTTGTAATGCTTCATGCGTTCGATTAAAAACTCAATGGCATCACATTCATCCATGGATTGCAAAATTTTACGCAAAATCCAGGTGCGTTGCAGGTCTTCAGGTGATAATAATAAATCCTCACGACGTGTGCCTGAGCGATTGATATTAATCGCTGGAAATACGCGGCGCTCTGAGATATGGCGACTTAGATGAATTTCCATATTACCAGTCCCTTTGAACTCTTCATAAATGACTTCATCCATTTTAGAGCCAGTATCAACAAGGGCGGTAGCAATGATGGTCAAGCTGCCACCTTCCTCAATGTTACGCGCCGCGCCATACAAGCGTTTTGGTCGCTGTAGGGCATTGGCATCCACACCACCGGTTAATACTTTGCCTGAAGAAGGAATCACGGTGTTATAAGCACGCGCTAAACGGGTGATTGAATCAAGCAATACCACCACATCGCGTTTGTGTTCAACCAAACGCTTGGCTTTTTCAATGACCATTTCAGCAACTTGTACATGGCGATGGGCAGGTTCGTCAAATGTACTGGCCACCACCTCACCTTTGACCGAACGCTGCATTTCGGTAACTTCCTCAGGACGCTCATCAATTAAAAGTACAATTAAATGGCAATCAGGATAATTTTTCTCAATGGAGTGCGCAAGATTTTGAAGCATCAACGTTTTACCGGCCTTGGGTGGTGAGACAATTAAGCCACGTTGACCCCGACCAAAAGGCGCACATAAATCTACCACCCTTGCAGTTAAATCTTCTGTACTGCCATTACCCTGCTCCATAATCAAGCGCTGTGAGGCAAAAAGTGGCGTTAAATTTTCAAATAAAATCTTACGTTTGGTGCTATCGGGTTTGTCATAATTGATTTGGTCAACCTTAAGTAACGCAAAATAACGTTCATTATCTTTTGGCGGTCTGATTTTGCCAAAAATAGTATCACCTGTGCGCAGCCCAAAGCGTCGAATTTGGCTTGGTGAGACGTAGGTATCGTCAGGTCCTGCTAAATAGGAATCATCTTCTGACCTTAGAAAACCAAAACCATCTGGTAAAACTTCTAATACACCGCCGCCTAAAATATCTTCACCTTTGCTGGCATGCGCTTTTAAAATGGCAAATAAAATATCTTGTTTTCGTTTACTGGAGGTGTTTTCTACGCCCATTTCTTGGGCAATGTTAACAAGCGTGGCAATAGGAAATTGCTTGAGTTCTCTAAGGTTCATACTTCTCACTTGATCTATTGGTTAAATGATGACATTCCGTTGAAAATGTTATTAGGTTAAGGAATGGTCAATGTGGGTAACTTATTTGGTTATAGAAACCATGACTATTATCTACTTTAGGGCACAAGATGATGCGAAAAACAGCTTGTTTCGTAGAGTGTTAAGAACCACGTATTGATTGTTACACCCTACCACAAGTAGATAGGTCAATCTAGTATTTTAATTCATGCTCGATACTCCTAACCATCCAAGTTTACTTGCCAATGCAAAACGCTGAAAATATCTGACCTAGCAAATCATCACTCGAAAAAACACCGGTAATTTCACCCAGTGATTGATGAGCAAGACGCAAGTCTTCGGCTAATAACTCGCCAGCTTGATGGCTTTGCAATTGGTTTAAGCCTTCTTTTAGATAGCTCTTGGCCTCATCAAGCGCTTGTAGATGGCGACGTCTGGCTAAAAAAAGGCCTTCGGTTGGCTTAAACCCAACCGCTTGTTTGATATGCTGCTTTAATAATTCAATATTTTGTTGATATTTAGCTGAAATGGGTACACATTGCATATCTTCAATGCTTTTAAAAGCGTGTTTATCCATTTTATTCAACACAAAAATTATCGGAACATCAGCTGCGATATGTTGTTTAATCAAGGCATGCCACGCATTTTCTTCGAGTGTATGAACATGCTCTGTCACAATAAGCACACAATCAGCCGAACCAATGGCACTCAATGCGCGCTTGATGCCTTCTTGCTCGACCACATCAACACTTTCACGGAGTCCTGCAGTATCAACTAAAAAAAGTGGTAAGTCATCCATCATGATATGCTCGCGCATGACATCACGCGTGGTACCAGGTATCTCGGTCACAATGGCCACATCTTTGTTGGCCAAACAATTGATAAGCGTGGATTTACCGGCATTTGGCTCACCGGCAATCACCACCGACAATCCCTCACGCATAATGCTACCCTGCTTAGCTTGGGCGCGTAGTGTAGCCAGTTGTGTTATTAGGTGTGTAACTTTTTGTGCCACCATGCCATCATTTAAAAAATCAATTTCCTCATCTGGAAAATCAATCGCCGCCTCAACATAGGTACGCAATTGAATAATTTTACGATTAAGTTCGCTAACTGCCTGGGAAAACTCGCCCTCAACAGAGCGCAGCGCCAGGCGCGCCGCTGAAACAGAGCTTGCTTGAATTAAATCAGCCACCGCTTCTGCTTGAGCTAAATCAATTTTATTATTTAAAAAAGCACGCTGTAAAAACTCACCCGGCTTAGCAAGCCTGGCGCCTTGAGCTAAACAGGCTTTAACCAATCTATCCAACACCACTGGCGCACCATGGGCTTGTAATTCAACAATATCTTCACCGGTAAGCGATAAAGGCGCTTTAAAAAAAAGCATAATACCTTTATCCAATGATTCGCCTTGGTCGTCTTTAAACGAGGTATAAACTATTTGTCGTGCGGCAATTTGTGTTTTCTGGCTTAATTTCAACCCAATTTGATAAGCGAGAGGGCCTGATAAACGCACAATGCCAATCCCCCCACGTCCCGGGGGGGTGGCCAAAGCCACTATGGTATCTTCGGTCATTTAGCCGAAACAAGTTTGGGTGAATTAGATGGCGTATCACCATACTTACGGGTGATATACCATTGCTGCAAAATAGATAGCGTATTATTAACTATCCAGTAAAGCACGAGCCCTGCCGGAAAACTCCAAAATAAACCGGTAAATAACACTGGTAAAAACATCATAATTTTGGCTTGCATTGGGTCAGGTGGTGCGGGGTTTAAGCGCTGCTGCACAAGCATGGTAGCACCCATAATAATAGGTAAAATATGATAAGGGTCTGCACTTGATAAATCATGTATCCAGAATATAAAGGGCGCTTGGCGTAACTCAACACTTTCTAACAATACCCAATAAAGCGCAATAAAGACAGGAATTTGAATAAGAATGGGCAGACAGCCACCCAGCGGATTAATCTTCTCACGGCGATATAGTTCCATCGTTGCCTGGCTAATTTTCGCCTTATCATCACCGAAGCGATCACGTAGCGCTTGTAGCTTAGGTTGTAATTGGCGCATGCCGGCCATGGATTTATAACTTGTGGCCGATAATCGATAAAAAGCTAATTTAATCAATACGGTTACCAATACAATGGACCATCCCCAGTTACCCACAACTGCATAAATAGCTTTCATCACCGAAAATAAAATAGAGGATAAAAACCACAACCAGCCATAATCAACCGTCAATTCTAAGCCTGGTGCCAGCTCTTTTAAGACTGCCGTATCCTCAGGGCCTAAATATAATTTGGCACCGATATCATGACGCGTTTCATTAGGTGCAACTGTAAAAGATTTACCTAAGCTACCAATGATGTAATCGCCTTGATTGTAACGCGTAAAAATAAGGTTTTTTTCTGCAGGATGGGGTATCCAAGCACTTAAAAAATAATGCTGTTGCATCGCTACCCAACCACCCGCAACATTGACTTCTAAAGGGTGCTTACCTATTTCTTTAAAACTGACTTTTTGATAACGATGATGCCCTGGGTTTGAGTAAGAAGCACCTGTGTAAGAACCCACATGAAAAAGACTGCTGCTGTCTTCAACAGGGGCACGTTGTAAAAGTTCAGTTTTAAAATACCCCTGCCAAGGCGTGTTCGTTGTATTTTTAACTTGATAATTTACTTTGATAGCATAACTATTTTTAGTGAGCGTGAATGTTTTTTTAATCTCAAGACCCTGGGCGTTGTGCGCAGTTAGTGTCACATCTAAGGTGTTTTGATCAGGTGCTAGTTGATAAGTACTTTGCGATGCTGAAAATAATATCGGCTCATGATTATTTTGAGATTGATACGATATTAATTGGCTATTGGCCACATACCGTTTATTTTCATGATCAAAAAGCAATTGAATCGGGGCTTTATTCTCCGTACTCACAGGATAATCTAATAAATTAGCTTGAATAATATTGCCTTGATTTAAATCAACCGTTAATGCGAGTACATCATTTTTAATTTGAATGGTTTGTGTTGGTGCAGGACGAGAGCTTGTAACACCATCAGAGTGACGCGCTATCGCCCCCCGAGGTTCATGCACAGACTCGCTAGATGTTGCCTGACTTATCACAGGCTCAGCTGGATAATCATGCTGCCAAGCTGACCATAAATTATAAATAACAAACCCTAATAAGGCATATAATACTGCGCGACGAATATCCATTAACCCTTCTCTTTTTTAGTAGGAACCAAATCAATACCACCTGGTTGCCCTGGATGGCAACGTAATAGGCGATGACACATTAACCAAATACCTTTTATTACCCCAAAACGTGCAAGTGCTTCTAGTGCATAGGCTGAACAACTTGGATAAAATCGGCAGCAAGGAAATAACAAAGGTCGAATAAACAGGCGATACCCGTAAATAGGCAAGCTGACTAGCCAACACAACAATGAGTTAATTTGAGCCATGCGTGATCTAAGTTTTTTAAAATTAAATCATTATCAGATTTAGTTGGATTGATTCGAGCTAACACCACGATATCAACAGCCGGCAATTTATGCACACGAAAACTCTCGCGAAGCAAGCGCTTGACTTGATTACGTTGGTACGCTTTGGCTATTTTTTTTTTAGAAATGGCCAGTCCAAGCCGAGAAAATCCTAATGAATTAGGAGAATACAGCAGAATAAACTCAGGCGTGACAAGCTTTTTATTGCAACTAAACACGTTGTCATAATCAGCTTTGATTAATAACCGCCGTGTTTTTGAAAATTGATTCATCAAGCCGATAAACGTTTACGACCTTTAGAGCGACGACGTTGCAAAACTAAACGGCCACCTCGTGTTGCCATACGATGTCTAAAGCCATGGTCGCGTTTGCGTTTTAAATTACTTGGTTGAAAAGTACGTTTCATAAGAACTCTGCATTAGGTGATTAAAAGTGCGTGATCTTAAAAAAAAACGAAATCAAAGTCAAATAGCCAAGGATATTCTTTATTTTTTTAGATTAAATACATAATTATGCACACACTATAATATTAATTAAAAAATAATCTTTTATTTTATATTAGTTATTACTCAAGCAATTTTAAGTGAGTAAGTGCTATAAAACTAATAAAATCAATACCTTATATTTAATTTAACTATGTTGAAAAAGCTTGTTTAACTTCAAGTTCAATATGTGGATAAGTTTTTAGGTGCTGAATTTTAGGTAATTATCCACGGTTTAAAGCAGTTGTATTCATCAAGATACACACATTTATAAACATAATTTTAAAAAGCAATAAACTTTAGCTTGAAAAAATTTTTTCTACGTTTGGCGGCTTATTTACAAAATACAGGCATAAGCCAAAAAACCTATGGCCATAAATATAATAAAATATATTTTTATACTTATTATGTTTATTAACATTTATTTTTCAGGGGATAGTTTTTTATTTATCAGTCAAATCAATCGTTTAACGCATAAAAAACCATGTGTGTAATCAAGGTATAGTCATTTTAAAACCTGGGCATATTAAAATGCATTCATAATATGAAGTACTTATGTACAGCTTTATTTTTATGGTATACACAGGTTTATACATCAAATTAACGCATGATTGCCCTATCAATGTTATGTAAAATAATTGATGATATTGACGTTATGATAATCATTTTTTAAAATTGTCTCGCCTAAAATTTGCAACGCCCTAAATTTTTCTAAAATAGAAAGCAAACTTTTACTAGATTCAAACAACACAAAGTGTTTATTATCTACCACATAGCTAAATCCTAACTTAGGAGATAAAATGCCAGATTTAAATCCTGCACCACCAAATTTCAATCAACAATTAGCAAAACTTCTTGCAACATCAATTGATAACGAGTGTTCAGAAAACTATTCGTCACAAATAAAAGCACTCATCGAAAAAGAGCCTGATTTTTTTTTATCAGAAGAGAACTTTGAGACGGCCCGAACTATATTCAATAAGTTTGTAGAACATTATTCATCCGCTAACACACCACAGAGTGATAATATCTTAAGAGAGATAAGCTCTAAATTATTCGTATTACGTTCGTTATTAACCACTGATCTTGATAAGATTCTAAAGAATCAATCTCTAGAATCACCAAAGCACAGAGCAGATATCGCACAAATGAATCTGGCGGAGATAGAAGAAGCACTTAATTTATTACTACCTACCGAATATCAATCGATTAAAAAAATAGTTCCAGACTTTCATCGGCAGTATTTCCAAAAAAAACGCCAATGGAATGCGGCTCTATTTTTGTATTGTGTTGTAGCTTCCTCAGTATCAATATTACTTGTAAGTGGGCTTATTGCTGCGTGTGTCCCGGCTATGATATGGATGGGTTTAGCTATGGGCATACTTATAGGAATTGTGGCATCCATCTGTGGTGCAGTAATGTTAGCCAGTGGTGTTGCAATTGTCGATATTCTCTCTGATAAAAAGCAGAAAAAATTAGTTGAGTATAAGTCAACCCATCCCCTACTCGTGGATGAAAAAGGCAATGTCCTCTCATTTGAAGCGCTTGAAAATGTAGAGAACTGTACCGTCAGGATATCGTGTCATTTTGAGCATTATCCTGCTGCTCTTAAAGACAAAAAAGAGGTTAATCAAGCAGTCCATGGCTTTTTTAAGGAAAGATATGACGCTAGAGGAGCGCTTGATACCGATCCTTCCAAAAATAATAAAATGTAAAAAAGCTCAAAAGTATTTTCATGACAAGGCAGTCGATGAAAGTTACATAGAGCTTTCTAGACTTTATTTGATACCCTGTTAATATTTCATCCACTACCTAGATGCCGTTACCCGACGCCTACTTAGGAAGGTAACGGTATGACAAAATAGTTAAAGAAAGTCTAACTTGCTTTACACTGCTACCACCGCCTTAATGGCTGGATGAGGTTGATAATCTTTAAATTCAATATCTTCATACACATAATCAAACAAACTAGCAGGTTTACGCTTTAGATGTAATTGTGGCAAGGCTTGTGGCGTGCGCTGCAATTGTAAGCGTGCCTGCTCTAAATGATTGCTATATAAATGACAGTCACCACCAGTCCAAATAAAGTCTCCAACGTCTAAATCACATTGCGCGGCTATGAGATGGGTTAACAGTGCGTAGGAGGCAATGTTAAACGGTACGCCTAAAAAGACATCAGCGGAGCGCTGGTAGAGCTGGCAAGATAGTTTGTTATTGGCTACATAAAACTGAAATAATACATGGCAGGGCATTAACGCCATTTTATCTAATTCCCCCACATTCCACGCACTTACTATCAAGCGTCTTGAATCAGGGTTGGTTTTTATCTCATGAATAACAGCACTGATTTGGTCAAGGGTTTGGCCATTGGCCGCCGGCCATGAGCGCCACTGCGCGCCATAAACTGGCCCCAAATCACCGTTATCATCGGCCCATTCATTCCAAATAGATACGCCATTATCTTGTAGGTATTGAATATTGGTATCGCCTTTTAAAAACCACAATAATTCATGCACAATGCTGCGAGTATGCAGTTTTTTGGTGGTGATGAGCGGAAACCCTTGGTGTAAATTAAAGCGCATCTGGTAACCAAACAGCGATAAAGTGCCGGTTTGTGTACGGTCTTGTTTAAAACTACCCTGGCTGAGAATGGTTTGCAGTAAATCTAGATAGGTTTGCATCGTGTTTTCCACCATAAAAAAAGACCTAATAATAACATAGGCAGCGTTAATAATTGCCCCATGGTTAACCAATTAAAGGCCATAAAACCTAATTGGCTATCAGGTTGTCGAAAAAATTCAATGCTAAAACGGCAACACGCATAGCCAATTAAAAATACAGCTGAAATAGCGCCTTGGGGGCGTGGCTTGCGGGCATACCACCAAATGAGTATAAATAACGCTACCCCTTCTAACCCCATTTCATACAGTTGTGAGGGATGGCGCGGCAGGCCATCGGTATAAGGAAACACCATCGCCCAAGGCACATCAGTGACCCGCCCCCAAAGCTCACCATTAATAAAATTGCCCAAACGGCCAGCGGCTAACCCTAAAGGTACCAGGGGTGCCACAAAATCGCTCACCGCAAGAAAGGCTTTATTAAAACGATGGCTGCTATACACAAGGGCCAGCATCACCCCAATTAAGCCACCATGAAAAGACATGCCTCCCTGCCAAATTTTAAAAAGCGACAAAGGAGAAGCCCATAATTCAGCGGTATTATAAAAGAGCATATATCCTAAACGCCCGCCTATAATCACGCCTATCGCACCATAAAACAGTAAATCGCTGACTTCATGAGCGCACCAATTAAGCTTGTAATGTTTAATGCGCCATAAAGCCAAAAGCCAGGCGCTAAAAAAACCAATCAAATACATCAAGCCATACCAATGAATATGCAAAGGCCCAATAGCGAGTGCCACAGGATTAAAATGAGGATAAGTTAGCATGATGGTTACCTTTTATTTGCCTGCACGAATAAGCCCGCCTAAACCTTCTTCTTCGAGGGCAGTTTGTAAATAACGACGCGTGGTTTCAGGGTGGTCAAACTCTAAAACTTGAGCCAACACTTTGCGTGCTTTGGCCAATGAAATATTACGAATGACCCATTTAACCCTGGGTAAACTGGCAGAGTTCATGCTAAGCGTGTCAAAGCCCATGGCCAACAATAAGATAACAGCCAAAGGGTCACTTGCCATCTCGCCACAAATACTAACCTCAACGCCGGCTGAATGACCGCCTTCCACCACTTTAAGCAGTGTTTGGAGCATGGCTGGATGGAAATTATCATACAAGCTTGCCACTCGCGCATTATTGCGGTCAACGGCGAGTAAGTATTGGGTTAAATCGTTGCTACCAACTGAGATAAAATCAACGCGTTTGGCTAAATCACGCGCTAAATAAACCGCAGCCGGTACTTCTATCATCACACCAAGCTTGGGCATTTGGATGGCACAACCGTCTTCTTGCAATTCGCTAAAGGCTTGGAAAATAAGCTTTTTAGCGTCATCAACTTCACTTAAGGTGGTGATCATGGGTAGCATGATGCGCAGATTATGCAATTCTTCACTGGCTCTGAGCATGGCGCGCACTTGCATTAAAAAAACATCCGGATGGTCAAGGGTGACACGAATGCCACGCCAACCTAAATAAGGATTATCTTCTTCAACTGGAAAATAAGGCAGCACTTTATCGCCGCCAATATCAAGCGTGCGCATGGTCACCGGGCGTGGAGAAAAGGCTTTTAAAATTTGGCGATAAATAATGTATTGCTCATCTTCAAGCGGAAAACAATCGCGACTCATAAACGGCACTTCTGAGCGGTACAAACCAACGCCTTCAGCGCCAACACTCATCGATAACCCCGCATCAAGAGCAAGGCCTGTATTAACTTGCAAAGAGATGCGGTAGTTATCCAAAGTTTCCGCGTGTTTATCACGCAAACTTACCAAGCTTTGGTTAAGTGCTAATTCTTCTTCGGCAAGTTTTTTAAACTCACTTAGCACCGCTTTAGAGGGCGAGACATACACATGCCCCAAAAAACCATCGACCACAATGGCACGCTCGGCAAGCTTTTCAGCTTTTAAACCCCGCACACCCATCACGGTGGCAATGCCCAAAGCACGCGCTAAGATGGCCACATGAGAATTATTGGCACCTTTTGATGATATGACCCCAGCCAACTGCCCTTCTGGCACCTCGGCTAAATCTGCTGCGGTAATTTCCTCACCAATTAAAATAGTGCGTTTGGGATAGATAATTTCTTGTCGTTGAGAGCGTTGCAGTTGCGTTAACACGCGCCGCCCCAAATCGCGAAAATCGCTGGCGCGCTCGCGCAGATATTCATCGGCCACATGCTCAAATTGTTGAACATGTTTTTTTATCACCGCGACTAAAGCGGCTTGTGCGCTTAGTTTTTCATGCTGGATAACCGCTTTTACCTCAGCACCCAAGCTTTCATCATCCAGTATTTTTAAATACACATCAAAAAGCGCATGCTCATCTTCGGCAACGGTCTGTTTCATGCGTTTACTTAGACGTTGCATGTCCAGGCGCGCGGCTTTGAGTGCTTCAAAAAATAAGGCAATTTCAGCATCGATATCATCCACTGTGTGACGCGGTACCGCGTCAATATCAGCCAGTGGATAAATAACCACGCCACGCCCAATGCCCACCCCGGGCACGCTACCTACCCCTGTTAGTGCGGTTTGCTCAGGTTCTAAATGATGAGGCCCGCGTTGTTTGGGTTGGGTAAGTTGATTAAGCTCACCGGTAGCATCAGCATGGGCGATAATGCCACCTAATTGGGCGGCAAGGGTGATTAAAAAAGCCTCATTGGTATCATCAAAATAACGCTCTTCTGTTTGTTGTACTGTTAATACGCCATAGAGTTTGCGGTGTTGAATGATGGGCACACCTAAAAAGGCTTTTAAATGCTCTTCACCTAAAAGAGTATCTCGATAAAAATCGGGATGATGCAAAGCATTGGCAATATTTAAAGGTTCTTCTCGTTTACCAATTAAGCCTACCAATCCTTCCTCAAGGCTAATGCGTACCCGATGTTCGGCATAAGAATTTAAGCCATCGGTGGCAACAAGCACATAATGGGTGTGTTTTTTGTCAATCAGATATACAGAAACAGCATCAGCTGAAACGGCATGCTTGACTCGAGCAACCAAAAGGCTCAAAGCTTCGTTTAGAGGGCCGGCAGTGGTAACATCTTGTACAATTCTTTTTAACGTTTTAAGCATTTATCGACTATGGTTACCTCGTTTGCGGCGTAAGCCTGCCACACGTTTTTTACGCAAAAGATGCTCTAATTCTTTCATGGCTTGCCTATAAACTTGTCTTTTAAAAAAAATTACTTGTTCTTGAGGGCCTTGGTAATCAATCCAGCGCCAACTGTCAAACTCAGGCGTATCGCTTAAATCCAAACGAATTTTTTGCTCATTACATAATAAACGTAATAAAAACCATTTTTGTTTTTGGCCAATCACAAGGGGGGCCGCACCATGTCGAATGTATTGATTGGGTAGTTTGTATTTAAGCCAACGACGTGTACTGCCTAATATATGAATATCTTGTTTGCTAAGACCTACTTCTTCTTCTAACTCACGATACATTGCCTCAAGCGCACTTTCGCCTGTGGCCACGCCACCTTGTGGAAATTGCCAAGCATCATGTCCTTGACGTCGACCCCAAAATACCCGGTTGGCTTCATTCACTAAAATAATGCCAACATTAAGCCGATAACCTGCCTTATCAATGACCATCTTAAAATTTACTTATGCTTTACAATAATACGTTGATTTTTCCACAAACCCTCAAAGCCCGCAACGTTCATTGAAGGTATTTGCAATATTCAACCAGCAAAAAACGGTTTTGCTTGGGCTCTTTACTAAAATAAAAAAACCATACTATGGTAAACTTTTTCTTTTATTTGCGAGCAATGACATGACGTTTGACCCAGTTTTGTTTACCGAGTATCTGGTTGATTTACAGCAACGCCGTATAGAAATTTGGCAAGATGAACCGTTTGATACAGCCAAGGAACGTGACATAGGACAATTGATTGAAGAAAATCATGCTTATAATTATTTATTGTGGCGCGCTGAAGATAAAGCACGCCGCGATGATTTAGGCTTTGAGCATGTCTATCACGCCAAGCGTCAAATTGACGCTTATAATCAAGCACGTAATAATCGTAT